>JAKAEG010000326.1 GCA_021819985.1 Nitrospirota bacterium
TCCATCGGATTCACGCCCGAATCCGTGCACTCCTCTATTCAGTGCTCCACCATAGAGACAAGCCGCTGGTTGTCTTTTCTCCCGGCAAGCGCCGCATTGAGCATTTCTTTCCTGTCCGATTCGCTCAGTTCGCTCAAGAGAGCAAAGACAAGGTTGTCCAGAACATCCTTCTTCATGGCGGGGCTCAGCCCTTTGAGGACATTCTCGATCTTGCGCTCACTCATTCTTATCACCTCCCCTTATTTAAGAGCACCTCAATTTTTTAGAGACAAGCTGTCCATAGTTGATCATCCCGATATGTGCCCTTCTGGTGATCATCAGACAGCGTTTTTTTTTCAACTCCGAGAACATCCGGTTCATCATTTTTTCCGCGAAGGACTTCCGGTCCTCATCATTCATGTTTTCGAGCATCATACCCATGCACCTGGGCATCATGTTCTCCATGAAAGCCATTTTGTCCTCGGTTTTCATCTCTTTGAATATCTTCTCCATCATCATATCCATCATCTTCGGCATGTCTTCCGGTTTCATCATGCCGCCTCTTCTGCATCATTTCTTCGAACATCTTAGGCATGGCCTCCTCCTGAACAGTTCATTCCCCCTATTTAAAAGCCGCGTCAATACCCGAGGTAAGCTCCCTGTAATCGATTGCCCCTATATACCTTTTGACGACCATCCCGTTTCGCGATACGAATATGGTCAATGGTATCCCAAAGGCATTCAGCTTCTCCGCGAGTCCGTTGTCTTTCCCGACCGGGAAAGTTATATGGTAAGCCGCCACGAACTCCCTTATGCCGCTTTCCCCGCTCTCGACAAACACGCCCACGAACTGGACGCCTTTGCCCCTGTAAGCGAGATATGCTTTTTCGAGTTCCGGGGCCTCCTTTTTGCATTGGGGTCACCAGGAAGCAACCACGCTTATTACAAACGGGCGGCCGGCCATAGCCCTTGAATCGAGCACTTTCCCGTCAATGGTCTTGAACGTGAAAGGTTTTATCCCTTCGCCGGCATAAGCAGCCGTGACAAGAAGAAAAATAAAAAAAACAGCAGACAGCCCCGTTAACCACCTCTTTCTCATTCGCTATCCTTCCCCTTTTTCTTTCTTATTTTTAAGCTCCTTGATCTCATCTCTCAGCGCCTTTATTTCCCTCTTCAAATCATCCATGTCTTCGCGGCGGTCCATCGGCCTTCCGCAGAAACCGCCTCCGCCGCCAAAGAACCGGCTGACAATCAAAAGTACGAGCACCAGGAAGATGATCGCAAAAAAAGGCATTATCCACCAGCCGTACATCGGTCCCCATCCCGGTCCATTCCACCACATGTTATTTCCTCCATGCTTTCAATCTAGGCCTCCTAACGGGTTCGGGTGTCTTCTCCATCAGCAGCTTTTTGCCATTAAGCATTTGAGATAACCTGGAAAGAACTTCTAAAAGTGAGGTATCGGAAAGACTATAGTAGATGAAATGACCATGCCTTTCCGTCCGCACCACGTTGGCTTCGCGCATTATCCGCAGGTGAAAGGAGACGAGGGTTTGCGAAAGGCCGGAAGCCCGCACAATCTCCGTGACAGAGCGGGCTTCCTTCCCGATAGACAGGGCGATGCCGAGGCGGTTCGAATCCCCAAGGACCTTAAGGAAGCGTGCAAGTCTTTCTCTGTTGTCGATGTCTTCGGTCTTTTGCATATCAGCCGATTTTCACATGAGTTTATACTCATATTATATCCACGGGGAGCAAGATATTCAAATAAAGAGGTTTCGTGGTCTCTTAGGTATCGGAGAAACATGCTCCCTTCCGGATGAAGAGCCGTGTGAAAAACCTAACTTTTTCGATTTGTAACCTTCATTCTGGCAGGAAAATCCTAATGCCAGATGGCCGGAAGCACATCTTTATTTCTGGAGTGTCCAAGGCAGGCACGAGGTTGATTTCGTTATTGAAGCAGGCCGTGCATGTATTGCCATCGAGGTAAAGACAAGCGCCAAATGGGATGATCGGGACCTTTCAGGCCTCCGTACTTTTCTTGCAGCCACTCCTCATTGCAAAGCAGGTATTCTTGCTTAGAACGGAACTGAAGCGGTAAGGCTTGGAGATAAATTATGGGCCATTCCGCTAGTATTTGTGCTTTCCTGATTTTGTCCCCAAACTGTCCCCGGATTTACTGTAAAATGACGCAATCCTTTGAATTTAAAAAGAAATATACTTTTTTCAGGTGGGTTCGATTCTCACACGCTCCCTACATTGTTTATTTTCCAAGAAATTTCAATGGGTTTTGCCGCTTTTCCTCACCTTGTGCTTTAACTTATGAAAATTGCCTTCGGGTGTCAGAGATGTCAGGAAGTGTCAAAATCGGGCGCATTTTGCGCCCGAATCACACCCCCGCCGGTTGCTGCAGTCCCCCGTTGACTTCCCGCTTTCGGCGGGATATATTTGAGCGTCCGGAAAGAAGGGGAATATGAAAGGGAAAATTCACTGGGGCTGGGTCCTGCTGGGCGTTTACATCTGGCTATTAATACACTGTTAGGGAGGGTGCCTGAAAAAATTATTTCTTGCGGGTTTTCCGGCGATGTTTCTTTGCGCATGACCTCTATTTACAAAACGCCCTCCGGAAGTTTTTAATAATAGGTGCGCACTGAAATTGAAAAATATCAGGTTCTTCAGGGTTTGTGTGGGGTCATTCCGGCCAGGATTCTATTGCATCAAGAATAAAATCCGGCGGAATCCCGCCTGATAAAATTATAAAAACGTTAATCAATGAGAGTAAAAACCGGTCTGGATCTGTTTGAAAGCCGCTGGCCCAGGGCGCTCTCCGGAGCGCGCGTGGGGCTTCTGGTCCATCCAGCCTCCGTAAATCGCCAGCTTGAGCATGCTGTCAGCCTGTTCAGGAAATCAAAAAAATGCCGTCTTTCCGCCCTCCTGGGCCCCCAGCACGGCATTTATGGACAGACGCAGGACAACATGATCGAGTGGAGCGGCTTCAAGGACGGCGCAACGAACCTCCCGGTCTTCAGCCTGTACGGCAAACAGAGGAAGCCTGCTTCCTCGATGCTCAGGAAGATGGACGCCCTGGTAATAGACCTGCAGGACGTGGGGGCCAGGTATTATACGTTCATCTGGACAATGGACCTCTGCATGGAGGCCTGCGCGGAAGAAGGAAAGAGCATTGTGGTGCTGGACAGGCCGAACCCCGTGGGAGGCAGGGCCGTCGAGGGTACGGTCCTGGACCCGGAGTTCAGCTCGTTTGTGGGCCTGCGCCCCCTGCCCGCGCGCCATGGGATGACTATCGCCGAGGTGGCCCTGTACCTCCGGGAGTCCTTCCACCAATCGGCCGATCTCCATATAATCAGGATGGAGCATTGGAGCAGGCGGACCTGGTTCGACGGGTGCGGCCTGCCCTGGGTCCACCCCTCCCCTAATATGCCGACCCCGGATACCGCATTGGTTTACCCCGGGATGTGCCTCCTTGAAGGGACGGCTCTCAGCGAGGGAAGGGGCACCACCCGCCCCTTCGAGATA
>JAKAEG010000327.1 GCA_021819985.1 Nitrospirota bacterium
GCGCGGGCTGTGTGAAGGAAAGCCTGCTTGTGGACGCGCCGCCCTCAGGCGCGGGCATTGAGGACGTAGTCCGGGCTGGCAAGGGCTTCGACATGGTCGTGATACATACCAGCACACCTACTGTCATAAACGATTGCGCCGTCGCGGAGCGCTTTAAAGAAAGCTATCCTGGAATTCTTGTTACGCTGGTGGGCCCGCACGTGATGATGCTGCCTTTGGAGACCCTTCAAAACTGCCGCGCTGTGGATTTTGTGTGTATCGGCGAATTCGATTACACGATAGCGGAGATAGCCCAGGGCAGGGATTTCAGAGAGGTGCAGGGAGTGGCCTATCTGAAAGACGGAGAGCTTGTCCGCACGCCGGCCCGCCCCCTCATAACTGATCTTGATGCGCTGCCTTTCGTTACGGATATCTATGCGCGGGACCTGAAAATAGAAGATTATTATGACGGATACCTTGACCACCCGTATATGGCGCTCTATACGGCAAGGGGCTGCGCTGCCAAATGCTCGTTTTGCCTCTGGCCGCAGACTATCGGTGGAGGGGTTGTCCGCACCAGGAGCGTTCAGAACGTTTACGAAGAGTTCGCTCACGCCAAACGCCTGTTTCCGCAAGTGAAGGAATTTTATTTCGATGACGACACGTTTACAGGCAATCCCGCGCGCGCCGCGGAGATCGCAAAGAAAATAGGGCCGCTCGGCATCAAGTGGTCGGCCACGGCCAGGGCGAATGTCCCCTATGAGACCCTGAAGGTACTTAAGGAAAACGGATTGAGGCTGTTGGTGGTGGGTTTCGAATCCGCCAACCAGAAGATACTTAATAACATCAGAAAAGGCATTACCGTCGAGGGGGCCAGGAAATTCGTTAAGGCTGCAAAAGATCTGGGAATCCTGATGCATGCCTGCTTTATTCTGGGGCTTCCGGGGGAGACCGCCGAAACGATGGAAGAGACCATGCGGTTTGCGAAGGAAATAGACCCCTACAGCATACAGGTGTCGCTTGCCGCCCCCTATCCAGGCACCGAGCTTTACCGTCAGGCCGTGAAAGAGGGATGGCTCTCCATGGCGAAAAGCGGGCTGGTCGACGACGGGATCCAGACCGGCGCGCTCTCTTACCCTCATTTGTCCAAAGAGGAAATTTTCGGGAATGTGGAGAGGTTTTACAGGCGGTTTTATTTCAGGCCGCGCCCGGTGCTCCGCATTCTTAAAGAGATGCTCTCCGACCGTGAGGTGCTTAAAAGGAGGGCCAGGGAGGGCAAGGAATTCTTGACCTTCATGGCCAAAAGAAAGGAAATCGCCAGATAAGGGGCGGCTAAATCCATACTCAAATATCCTTCAATGTTGTCATTCCCGCATGCCTTCAGCGGGGATCCAAGTTAAAATGGATGCCCGATTAAGGTCCTCGGGCATGACAAAGAAGATCATATGAATATTGATTTGCGAGTTTTAATAATTTGGCAGATCCATTTGGGTTTGAGCCCGTCATGTAAGAGATTTTAGCTTATGAAAGCCCCCATCTATCTGGTGATCAACGCCGACGACCTTGGCAGAAGCCCTTCCATAAATTCCGCTATCGAATATGCCCACCGGCTGGGGATACTCAATTCGGCAAGCATGATGGCAGGAGGAGAGGCCTTCGGGGAAGCCGTGGAGCTTGCCAAAAGAAATCCGGGACTGTCGATCGGCCTTCACATTACCCTTTGCGACGGGCGCTCCGTGCTGCCCCATTCGGAAATCCCGGGGCTTACAAAAAAAGATAAAAACGGTTTTTTTGGTTTTTTCGAGAAAAGCCCCGCCAAGGCCGGGCTTAAATACTGGACGCAGAGAAAGACTTTAACCGGCCAGATCGAGGCCGAGATAGAGGCCCAGTTTGACCGCCTGATTGCGGCGGGGATAACTCCTGCGCACGTCGACTCCCATCACCACCTTCATGCCCATCCGGTCATATTCAAGGCATTGTGCGGTGCCGCCATGAAACGCGGTGTCAAATGGATGAGAATGCCTCCGGGGCCGTTTGGCGAATTTTTAAACACGGCCCGAGGGATACATTTTTCAAAAATACAAAAAATACCTGAATGGATGGTTTTCAAAGCCCTGGAGTTTTATAACGAGGGGGCGGCCCGTAACATGGGTTTTCAATTCGCGCAGACGTATGGCCTTTCCCATACGGGCAGAATTTGCGAGAATTACCTTATGAGGCTTATCCCTTCAGTAAAAGGGCCGGTCGCGGAAATATTTCTTCATCCGGACCTCTCAACGCAAGAAGGGAAAAGGGAAATGGAGGCGGTCATGTCAGAGAAAGTAAAAAAACTGGCCGGCTCGTGCGGCGTTGCCCTTGCGGGGTTTGAAGATGTTAAAATGGCTAGCGAGCGTAACCGAAGGTGAGCGAGCGAATACGATAAACGGAATTCCTTGCATAAGCTTTCCGTCAGGGAAGCTCAAATCCCGGAAAGAAGATTGAACGGCAAGAAAAAGAACAGGAAAGACAAGAAATTTAAAAATGAAAACAATAGCAATTATCTTTGTGGCCGCGCTTTGCGCGGCGGTTGGTGAGACCTTTTTGAGCTACGGCATGAGGAGGATAGGGGGTATCGACTGGCGCGAGCCTGCAAGATGGCTGGGCTGGTTCGGCACGATTATTACCTCTCCATCTATTATCGCGGGCACGGCGCTGCTGGCCTGCTTCTTTTTCCTCTACCTGATATCGCTGTCCCAGGCGGACCTGAGTTTCGTTATGCCCCTTACCGCCTTCTCTTATATCTTTGCGGCGTTCATGGCAAGGGCCTTTTTGAAGGAGGAGATATCCTGGCTCCGGTGGTCTGGCATCGTCATCATTATAGTGGGGATAACTCTTATTGCGATGGGGTCAGGCAACACGGCCCCCGCGCCGTCTCATTCCGCCAAAGCGGAAAATGCCGCTGCTTCCGGACCGCAGTAGAAATATAGGTTCCAGCAGGTTGTTGAAAAACTCTGTTGTGATTTTATCTGTCATTCCCGCGCAGGCGGGAATCCAATTGTTAAACACGTCAAAATGGATGCCCGATTAAGACACTCGGGCATGACGACCTTAGAGATGCCCAAGTTTCTAAACCTTACGTGAAAGCTGTTATGTAAAGCTATTTACGGGACAGGACACTAGTACTACTGTGTCATAAAATATGTTATAATTTCGAGGCGTTAAATCTTTTGTGGAGGGACAAAGGATGGCAAAACGTCTCGATATGGAAAGGGCCTTCAGGCAGTACATGGAAGAGATCGGTTCAGCGATTGGTCATGTGGACCGGAAGACGCCGCTACGCGAGTATATGACCGGGCTGATGCTTCCGCTTGAGCGCAAGAGTGTGGAACCAATGGCGGCGGCGTTGGAACCAAGGCGGACGGGAACCGCGCATCAACGGATGCATCATTTTGTCGCAAAATCGGGCTGGAATGACGAAGACCTGCTAAAAGCGGTGCGAAAATGGGCAATTCCGCGGATCACAATTAAAGGTATGGTGAAGGCATGGA
>JAKAEG010000328.1 GCA_021819985.1 Nitrospirota bacterium
TCCGATCTTCTTTGAAATCATCCGCCATCCAATCAGTCGATCGGGGCATCTCGGGAGGGACAATGCAGATCGCTCCGGTCTTGATCTTTTTATGATCTTTCCCGTTTTTATTAAAGAAGTTCAAAACATTATGCTTTACCATTTCCCATTTGGCACCGCTTCTTATTTCCTCGTAATTTTCTCTGTTGCCGCCATCAATGCTAAACCTTATTTCATCCAGAACTTCCGCCCCGGTAATTACTTTTGACCGGCTTTCATCCAGCAACGTCGCGTTTGTAAGAAGGTGAATGGTCGGTTTATGGCTGAACCTTTCTATTTTTGTTTTGATCACGGAAAGCATTTTCTCCAGATCAGGATGAAGCAGCACTTCCCCGGCATTATGCAGGTCTATTCTCTCTATATTGAATTTTGGATTAGACGCAAGTTCATCCAGGGCCTTGGCCATAATTTTCGGGGTCATCAATATTCTTTTTTTGGAATGATCAAGCGAACACCATTTGCAACGCAGATTGCATGAAGAGCAAAACTCGAAATTGACCCATTTTGTCTGATACCGGCCATCGCTATCCCTTACTGTGGCCTCATGATCGTTCTTTTCTTTAAGCTCATTTTCCAGATCCTTAACTTCAATACTTATCTTATCCAATTCCTTCAGAAAATCGCCCTTTTCTTCCGATTCAACAGCCCGCAACAAGCAATTTATTTGAGCGAGATAAGCTGCGAGCAGCTTCTTTTTTAAAACAAAGCCCTCTTCGGTTTCCAACCGCGTGGAAACCATATCGTCAAATGTCGGGATTTCCCGCCCCATGGTTTTATTTATGACCAACACCTGTCTGTAGGCCGGGCCTTTATTGTCATCCAAATAAAAATTGATATTGTAAAACCTAAAGAAGCTTTGTAAAAGTTCTGTAAACTCGCTCCTTTGTCCAAGGATCAGGCACAGTGAAATCATTTCGTACCACCGCGGCAAATATCCGTTTGGGATAATTACAGGTTCATATCCGTGGACTTTCACCTGTTCTAAAGTCTGCTCCAGGGATGGCAGCCCGTTTTGTATATGCTCCTGCAACCATTTGTAATCAGTTCCATATTTCGATTTGTATAATTCATTTGCCCGAATTTCCATTTCCTTGACCCCTTCGGTATCGAAAGGGGCTGCAATAAGAGTGGCGATTCTGGAAGCGTCAACAAGTTTATTTATAAAAATTCCTCTGCCGGAGGGTTCTATATGCTCATAGCAGTCCAGCGAGACAACAAAATCATATTTTTTATCCAGATTCAGCCGAGTGATGTCCCCGGAAATGAAATTGCCTCTTTGGGCCAGCTCCTGAGGATAATCCTTGTCAAGACAATAAATGATGTCGGCGGGCAGAAATTTTTTAAGATATTCTTCAGGGCCGGCGCCTACATCAATTATGCTGAATTTCCCATCGCCCTGCCTGAATTTGTTTATTAAATCTGCTACCATCCTGTATCTCTGGTATTGATCAGGCGGGAGCATCAGGGTCTGATCTTGAACGTTTTCAGAGGCAACTGTGTCAACGTGATCCTCTTTATTTCCGACGACGCATTCGTGTTTCTTTGCGATAAACATGACCTGCTCCACTCCAAGATATCCATAATCAGAAGACCAGAACAGCACGGCCTCAACGGAAGCAAAGCCAGTCTTTTTAAGTTCCTCAAGCATTTCCCAGCCGAAATTATGAAATGCCAGACAACCTCCGGAATTCAACGGATCTCCATGATATTCAGGCGGCAGGATATGTTCAATTTCTCCAGAATCCTTTAATATGGCGCGGACCATATTTTTTTCAGCTCCGGAGGAAAAAGGCACGCTGAAAAGAAGACCTCCGCCAGGTTTCAGGACGCGGGCGCATTCTCTGAACGCTTTTTTATAATCGGGGATATGCTCAAAACAGTCAAACGAAAGAACAAAATCAAACTCGCCGACGGCGAAAGAAAGCCCAGTGAGACTTTCATTTCGTATTCCCTGCAAATTAATCTTGCCTGCCGGAACATCGCTTCCCAGGAATTCACTTCCCACGAGCTTTTTATAACGGGCGGACAACATGCGATAAAGCGGAGTGGTCTGCTCTGACATGTAAATCCTGGAATTTTCATCCGGTCTCATAAGCCGCTCAAACAAATGAACGGAAGCACGCATGCGGCTACTTAAGCCGCACACCGGACATTTCAGATGCTCTCTCCAGTTGGGTACCCGGATTCCGTCTTTTACATAGCTATATGAATAATCCACTTCGAAAAAAGTCTTTTGCCTGCAGACGTAACAGTAACCACCAACAACAAAAGGTTTTTCATCTGAAATGAGCCCGGCTTCGAATTGCCGTCTTTTTTTGTATTCCGCATGCCTGTCCCCGCTGTACAACTTATAATCCTCAAGTGACGATAAACCGCACGCCTGAATCTCCGGGTGCGCTCCCTCATAACCTTTTTCGTTTGCAACCAGCGTATCGGACCGGCTTTCGAACTCCTTTTTCGCTTCAACAATTCCTTTTATCTTGCATGCCTTGAACACCCATGAGTAGGCTTTGTACAAATGCTGTCTGGCCGACTCGTCCACTTCAGCGTTATTTTGAATATTCCCGCTGACTAATTCCTCCAGCTCCATTGCCGCTTTTTTCATTTTTTCGAAAGAGCCCGCTATTTCAGGCCATTTTTCAGCATCGGGTATTTCTGCCCACCTTTGAACATCGGGGTCGTTATGGATGGCGCCAAAGATGTACTGCGACCTGCCCTGCTTTATCAACCGATTGCAGAAATCCCCGAATGTAACCTGCCGGGACATGAAAGATACTGCATTTTTATTGAAAACCACCTTCAGGCCGGCCTTGGAGAGGCGGTACCCAAGCTCAATATCCTCGCACCCGAAACGGAACACCGGATTAAAGACCCCATTCTCGATCAAAAAACCCCTCTTGCAGGAAACTCTCCCTCCCCAAAAATAGGTATAATCCAGAATGTCACCATGTTTTACGTAAGGGTATGAGAATAAAAAGCAGCCTACCTCTGTGATAAAATGCATAAGGGGCGTTACCTGAAGGCCGTCTGCCCACCCGGTATAGTTCAAAACGGCGAAATCGGGCTGCGGATACCGATCGTGCATTTTAAGGTGCTCTTCCAGAAGTGTGGGTGCCGCAATATCATCATCGTCGGAGAAAAAAAGTATTTCACCGCGGGAAACATATATGCCATGGTCTCTAGCCGAGGCCAGCCCGGCATTTTTCTGATAGAAATACCTTAAAGGCAGTTTGCCGGCAAATGACTCCGCAACTTGCCTGGTATCATCGGAGGAACCGTCATCAATGATGACGACTTCAAACTTTTCCTTGCCAAGGGTCTGCAGTACAAGTCCTTCAAGGGCCATTCCCAGCAACTCAGCCCGGTTGTACGTACAGATTATCACACTCAAGATAACCGTATTCCTATCATCCTGCAACAGGGAAACTTTTGAGAAACCGGACTGTT
>JAKAEG010000329.1 GCA_021819985.1 Nitrospirota bacterium
TTGAACCTCTTGAGCTTGCCGTTGCGGAACTTGACGGTCCACATGATGGAGTCCGAGCCCCTGAGGGGGACGACGCTGCCGCCAAGGGGGACGATGTCGGCATAGGCCCTGACCTCTATGGCGCTCTGGGGGCAGATCTTCACGCAGGAGTAGCACTCCCAGCAGCCTTCCGGCTCCTGGTTCCAGGCCTTCATAAGGTTCCTGTCAAGCTTCATGAGGTCGTTCGGGCAGATGTACTGGCATGCAGTCTTGTCCTTGCCCTTGCAACCGTCACATTTGTCGGTGTTTACACAGCTCGGCATTTTTAATACCTCCTTAAGGATTTCCCTGTTCCTGTTTCCCTTGCCGCCGATCGGCGGCGCTTTACCCAAAAACCGCTATTGCTAAACCTACCTCCCTCCCTCACAATTTTTAGCTTGGTAAATTAAGCCTACTTGCCTTCCGCATGCTTGTGCATCTTAATCTCTACCTTCTCCGTCAGGCCCTCATAATATGCCCTGAGGATGGTCAGGACTTCCGGCCTGCTGAAGTGGTCGGGGACATCTTCGCCCTCGGAGAGCATCTTCCTGAGCTTCGTGCCGGAGACGATGAGCCTGTCCTCCTTGCCGTGCGGGCAGGTCTTGGCCGAGGCCATCCCGTCGCACTTGGTGCAGTAGAAGGAGAGGTCTATCTTCAGCGGGGCGGTCTCGAGCGCGCCCTCGGGTATCTTGTCGAATATGTGGTGCGCGTCAAACGGGCCGTAATAATCGCCGACGCCGGCGTGGTCGCGGCCGACGAGCAGGTGGCTCATGCCGTAGTTCTGGCGGAAGAGCGCGTGAAGGAGTGCTTCCCTCGGGCCGGCATAGCGCATCTCCATCGGGTAGCCGGAGACTATGCAGGTGTCCTTGACGAAGTAGTTATCGACCAGCGCGTCGATGGCCTTCGTCCTGACTTCCGCCGGGATGTCGCCGGGCTTCAGCTTGCCGAGCAGCATGTGTATGCAGCAGCCGTCCAGAGTCTCTATGGCTATTTTCGCCAGGTACTCGTGCGAACGGTGCATCGGGTTCCTGGTCTGGAACGCGGCGACGGTGCTCCAGCCCTTGTCCTCGAACTTCTTGCGGGTCTCGGCAGGAGTCATGTACAGGCCCTTGTAGGTCTCCGGGTAATGGCCTTCGGAGAAGACCTTTACGGGACCGGCAAGGTTTACATCGCCCTGCTCCATGACCTTCTGTACGCCCGGATGCTCCATATCGGTAGTGGTATAAACGGACATGCACTCGTGCGCCTTGTCTATGGAATATTTCTCCTCGACCTTCATCGAGCCCATGAGCTCGCCGGTCTCCTCGTCAACGAGGGCGACTTCCTGACCTATCTTTATGGAGTCCGCCTGCCCCTTGTTAGTGGACAGCGTGATGGGGATGGGGAAGAAGGTGCCATCGGCCATGACGAATTTGTCGCAGACGCCCTGCCAGTCGGCCTTGCTCATAAAGCCCGTGAGCGGGGTGAAGGCGCCTATGCCCATCATGATAAGGTCGGAGGTCTCGCGGCTGGTCATCTTGACCTGGTCCATTCCCTTCGCGGCCGCCTTCGCGTCCTGCAGTTCCTTGCCCTCAAGAAGCAGGGGCATCAGTTTCTTTGCTTTACCGTGCGGGTTAACAAGCGCCATCTGTAAATCCTCCTTGTTTGTCTAAAAAGGCCATTATTCCGAGCCTTAAACGGTGCAGGACACTGCCCCTCCACCGTTTTTCCACTCTATCCGCGTGAACGCGGTTCTTAGCGTGGGGGGATTCTACAACTTCTCAAATACGGTTTCCAATTAATAATATTAATGGTCTGATAAAGCTCCTATATATATTTACAGCAACAGGCAAAATAAAACTATAAGTTGTGGTTTATCCTGTAATGTTAATAATATGTAGTGGTTTTTACTGCTGAAAACTTGGGGCGGGGTTTGGAAGGGTACGGCTTATTTTTAGAACTTTGTTCTAAAAAACGCCCCCACGAAATAATAGCGGGAGGATTGCTCTTTGTCAAGGTTCTTTGCAAAGAATTATTCGAATAGTTTTAAAAAGAATTTTGGGATTGAAAGATTGTGCGGTTTTATATATAATTGAGATGAAAATGTGGGGGCGCCAGGCTTCGACGGGAGCATCGAGGCATGGGCTGCATACCGGGTCCCACCAACCCGTAACCAGGTGGAAAACAAATACTCGCCAACAACAACTACGAGTACGCTTTAGCCGCTTAATCGCGGCTGACGTCCTCCCGGACTTAAGCCTGTGGAGTCCGGGGCAGGGCGCAATAATCACGGGCTTTTTCCCGCCTTCCTTCCCGCGAGGGCGGGCTGAGACCCTGGTCGGGAACACCCCTCAAACCGGAGCCTGCCGACGGGCGCCTTGAGAGGTAAGAAAAACGACGGCTAAGTATGTAGACGCTCATTGCTCAGGGTTTTCGGACGCGGGTTCGATTCCCGCCGCCTCCACCATTATTATTCATTGTTTATCAAAGAGTTAGGGTCGTCCCAAGAGCGAAAAACTGTGTCCCCAAACTGTCCCCGGAAGTTTTGGGGACATTTTTATTTTCGGATGTCAATGAACATAAAACCTATCCAATGCAGCCGTCAGGTATTGTTTGAGCAGGTCTGGTCCCAGTCAATGGTCCAGCTCTCTAAGATATATGGGATCTCAGACGTGGGCCTGAGAAAAATATGCAAGCGCTATAACATTCCTTTACCTCAAAGGGGATTTTGCGCAAGAAAAAGAAAACTGTCAAAGCGACCTGCCTTACCTTATTATAAAGATGATGTCATTGAGATGCATCCAAATCGGAGAGTATTCCCAGTGGATATTCAAAAAGAATATGATCAAGCGCAAAATAAGGCTTTGCTTGAAAAGAAAAAGGAGCAGATCAACGTCCCCCCTCAGCTTCGAAGTCCGCATCATTTAGTTTCAAAGACCATTCTTGCATTCGAGAATGCTAATGTCGATGAAATCGGAAGGCTAATTCCAAGAAAGAATGATGGCCTTCACATTAGAGTTAGCCCTAAAATGCTTAATAGGTCTTTACGAATAATGGACAAGATAATTAAAATTTGTAGACGAAAATAATGCCAAAGCTTGAGAAGACCACACCCCGAACAATGGCGTAAATGAAATGTCTATTTTGGAGTTTGGAGGAAATAGCAGAGTATGAAAGTCGCCAGGACCAGGAAGGCCCGGCAGACTAAATTAGTAACAGCGGAAGAGCCTAAGAGAAGAGGCAGGAAACCCAAGAACCCCGCCAAGGCGAAGGGCTTGCCTGTCTCGAGCCGATAATACATGGGTACTTTTCGAGAACCTTCTTTCAGCCATTCGTAAAAGCCATCAGCAAGAATAAGGCAGCGCCTCTTACTGTGTTAACCGGCGTGCAATAATGACAATGCTTGGGTGCAATCGGAGTCTAAAATTAATTCACTGAACTTTAATATGATATATGATCGATGCACGGATCATACCCAGATCCCGAAGA
>JAKAEG010000330.1 GCA_021819985.1 Nitrospirota bacterium
CTCCTGACGGACAAGACTCTTTACAATAACCTGAACAAGAGCGTCAAGAACCTCAACCAGACCTTCGGCGCCATAAACCGCTTCAAGGTCTACCTGGATTTCAGCGCAAAGTATTTCGCAAGGCCAGGCAACTCCGAGGGCAAGTTCCTTTTGACCCTGCAGCCCAATCCGAACAAGTACTATATCGTGGGCGTGGTCTCGAACCCCATTTCCAGGATTGACAAGATACAATTGTTTAGCGCTCAGACGAACGAGATACTTACCCCGCAGGAGAACGTGCACTCCGATATCCAGTTCATAGGCCAGTTCGCCCGCAGATTCGGAAATACCGCCCTGCGAATAGGAGTCATGGACAGCACGTTCGGGGCCGGGGCGGACCAGTTCTTCTATGACGACCGCTTGAAACTCTCCCTGGACGCATGGGACCTGGGGGCAAGAGAGGCATTCGCAAAACACGCCCATATCAGGGTGGGGGCGGATTACTTCCTCTTCAAGCATATCTATCTGTCAGGCGGATGGGACAACCCGCTGAATGCCCATTGGAGCAGCCCGTATGTGGGGGCAGGGATCAGGTTCGAGGACGAGGACCTCAAATATCTGCTCGGTGTGGCGTCGATCAAACCGTAAGGATTAGACCTGTCGCGACCGTAGGGGCGATTCGTTGAATCGCCCTTTTTTCAATGCGAAAGATTCTGGGCTGCCCCTACACAGCGATGCTTTCATTATTAAATCCAAAAAAATCCCCTATACTTGTCTCATCCCTTACCTCCCAAATTTGATAGGGGAATATGGCGCGGGTATTCATGTACACTCAAGCTAAAAAAACCTTAAGAGAGGCCGGCGGATGAACACGGGATTTTTTTGTGTTTTAAATTAAAAAAATTAAATGACTTGCATACCAAATAGTTATGGAACCTATCTCAAAATTGTTTCCGGCTGCAAGAGGCTGAAATTGCGGCATACGGCGTCGAAAAAGGAAAATCCGTCCTCAACGCAGCGTTGCTGCGCCTCCGGGCGATTTCCCCTTTTCTCCTTGTCTGCCACGATTTCCGCTCTCTTTCGCTTCGAAACCAATTTTGAAATAGGTTCTAAGAACTTTTCCCTGGAATTGCTTTTTTTGCCTTTTTTGCTTTTCATAAGCGTCTGTTTTTTGGTTTCATCCTGTGCCTCCGGAACGGTTGCGGGGCGGCCTGGATCCCTTTTATCCGCTGAAAAGTCTATAAAAATTCCCGGGACAGGTAAAAAAGAAAACGAAAATGAAAAAATATCCGGACCCGAACAAAGGTCTATCAGCGTGGAAGGGTCTTACGCCGTAATTGATTTCAGGAATGCGGACATCTCAAAAGTAGGCTCTGAATTCGGGGCCGCGCTGGACCGGAGGATCACCGCCGCTTCCGGCATAAAAGGGGAAATGACCATTCAGTCACTTGGGCGTGTGCCGGCGGACGCGCTGCCAGGGATCCTTCTATCGGTACTCGAAGCAAACGGGCTCAAAGCCGAAGCAAGCGGACAATCAGTAAAGATCGTCCCTTTGGAAGGCGCGGAGGGCAGGGCTTTTTCGCTTGACAGCCGTCTGGTAACGGAGGTAATTCCACTTCATCATGTACGGTGGGAGGACGCTATTGCCACATTGCGCGAACTCACCCCGCCAGATGCAAAGGTCGAGATCTATGAGCCCGCCAACCTTATCATAATATCGGCGCTTCCTCAGGACCTGCAGAAGTTTGTTGAAATCAGCGGCGCGGTTGATGCAGGCGGAGATGAAAAAAAAGTGCCACGCAACTGGGTCTACCGTGTTGAAAACGGCGAGGCCGGCAATCTTGAAACGGTGTTAAAAAAGGTATTCAGGCCGGCTTACGGAGAGGCAAACACGTTTGAGCTTACACACGATGCTGACATAAACGCGCTTGTAGTGAGGAGCACTCCGGATACTTATCTGAAACTGCTGAAACTGCTCCGGGGACTCGATGTGCCCCCGAGACAGGTTTTAATAGACGTGCTTGTGGCAGAGGTGAGGCTAACGGATTCGACCCAACTCGGTCTCGAATGGCTACTGAAGAATAGCGGGACCAACTTCACCGCGGTTGGCGGTTTCAATCAGGGCTCTGTCGGTATCGGACCGGATGGAGCGCCCTTTGCAAACCTTTCTCAGGGGTTTTCAGCGGCCTTAACGGGAGAAGTGGATTCCATCGCGCTGGCAGCTGTGCTGAACAGCCTCGTCCGGAAAGATCTGGTCAGCATACTTGCAAGCCCGCAAATACTCGCCATGGACGGCAAGCAGGCGAAAATAGAGATAGGAAGCGACCTGCCGGTGGCAAGCGGATTTTTTCAGCAGCCTAGCACCGGTGGTATAAGCAATACGCTTGTTTCCGTGGGACAGATAAGGTACAGGTCAGTAGGCACCGTTCTTTCCGTTTTGCCGCATATTACGGATAAAAACAAGGTCACACTTCACATAGTCCAGGAGGTTAGCCAGCAGGGGCAGCCGGTACCCGTCGCGGGACAGAATTTCCTGGGTTTTGACGTGCGTAGGGCCTATACAACGGCCTCAGTTGAAAACGGTGAGACTTTGATCATCGGCGGGCTCATAAATGAAACCAAAAAATATACGCGGGCCGGAGTTCCGTTACTGAGCAGGATACCTATTCTGGGCTATCTTTTTTCGGTGGAAAACCAGGAAACTGACAGGACCGAGCTTGTCGTCATGGTCACTCCACATATCGTAAGCGGAAAAGAAGAGGCGGATGCAGTCACGAAGAGTTTTGAAAACAGGGTGGGGCTCGTGAAGAACGCACTTATTCAAAGTGGCGATTTCCGGTAAAACTAGAATCTATCTCAAAATCATTTTAACATGGATGCCCGATTAAGACATTCAGGCATGATGTCCTGAGTTTAAGAAAACTTGTTTTGGATAGATAATGAAACGTCGTCATTCCGGCTTGTCCGGAATCTTTCCGAAAGAAAAGGATTCACGCGCCGGAATGACGACTTTTTAAGGCTTACTTCTGAGACACCACACCAGAAAAACAAACCTGCTGAATAAAAATGAAAATCCCCTCTGGGTCCTTCTACATTGTTTGCAGAATTCCCCCTCCCACAGAGTAATAAGCAATTACTGTGCCTTTTTCTTTTATTTAAAAAAACTGTTTAAGAACAGCGGTTTTGATTCTTACCGTATTTGGCGGGTAATTTAAAAAGGTCTTGTTTGCGGAAAATAACGCAGGGTGTGGGTGAAATTACGATTTTTTGTTTTTTTTGATTTTTTTGAAATTCTTTTCTCCGGAAATTTTATAATAGCAGGGTGGCTTTTTTGTTTTTTTGGGACTTCTTGAGTCCGGCCCGTTAGCGCACTTTTTTATTTTATTTGGAGGCTTTCCGTAAAGCAAAAATGAAGAGAAGATACGAACCTGGGGAAATTGAGCTTAAATGGCAGGACTTCTGG
>JAKAEG010000025.1 GCA_021819985.1 Nitrospirota bacterium
GACCTGCTTTTTGAAATGCAGCTCTGTGCTGTCAGCGTCGCGCACGGCCTTCGTGAAAGACTTGGCCGTTTCCAAGTTATCGATCATCCTCGCGTTTCTGGAGGAAATCTCATGCAGCAAAAATATGCCCGAGAAAATCAATAACGCGGACATGAAACCCGTCAGCATGAAAAGCTTCTTCCCTATTTTTACATTGGCCAAAAACATGGTTCCCCCTTCGGTTTTGACGTGTCTTATTCCGCGCTTAGGCGGTACTCGCATTTTTTCAAATGATTTGACCTGATTAATATCTTTCGAATTCACCGTCATCGGCATCGGGCTCCCCCAGATCAAGGGCCACTCCATCCGGTTTAAGAAGCTTTGCCGATTGGCCATCGGATGGAATATTGAGCATCTCCCTTTATTCCGCTCTGAAGGCGGCCCTCTCTGTTTCCCTGTTTTCCATCCATTTGATTATCTGGGGAACGGCGAGTATCAGCGCCACGGAGCCGTCGCCCAAAATGGTCGCCCCCGAGATCCAGTCTATTTGTTTGAAAGTGCCGCCCAAGGCCTTTATCACGGTCTGGTTTTCCCCTATAACCTGGTCCACGAGGAATCCCACCTTTTTTCCGTCCGCCTCCGTTATCACTATCTGCCCTATTTCGGGCGGGGGGCCGCCGATGCCAAAGAGTTCTCTCAGGTCTATATACGGGACTATATCTCCTCGCACATTCGCTATATGCTTTCCGTTTTGGCCCTCATTGGCCCCGCGTATCAGTTCGACGCATTCTTCCACCATTGAGAGGGGAATCACGAAGTGCTCTTCATTGATCCTGACTAAAAGCCCTTCGATTATGGCAAGCGTAAGCGGCACCCTTATATTTATGCAGGTGCCCTCACCTTTCCAGCTTTCCACCTCAACCGTACCCCGAAGGGCATCGATGTTCTTTCTGACCACGTCCATGCCTACCCCGCGGCCAGATACCTTTGTAACCTCTTTTGCGGTGGACAACCCGGAAGCAAAAATGAGCTGGTAGAGGCCGTTCCCGGATAACTCCGTCCCGTGCTGGATGAGTCCTTTTTCAATGGCCTTGGCCTTTATCGCTTCCGCGTCCAGGCCCTTGCCGTCATCGCCTATTTGAATGAGAACGTTTGCCCCGGAATGGGCCGCGGAAAGATGGATTGTCCCTCTCCGCGGCTTGCCCCGGGCCTCTCGCTCGTCAGGGGGTTCTATTCCATGATCTATACTGTTTCTGACTATGTGGACAAGCGGGTCGCCGAGTTTCTCTATAAGCGATTTGTCCAGTTCCGTTTCGGCTCCCGTTATTTCGAGCGCTATTTCCTTTCCAAGCTCGCCCGAAAGGTCGCGAACGATCCTTTTTAACTTACTGAACACATTTTCTATCGGGACAAGCCTCACGCCCATTATGGTTTCCCTGAGTTCTTCGGTCAGGCGCTCGACCCCTTCCGCTATGGCGGCCAGTTCCGGGTTATTTTCAGCGATGGAAAACCGGCTCAGCCTGGCCTGAAGCGTTACAAGCTCCCCTGTCAGGTCCGCCAGAATATCAAGCTTGCGGGAGGGCACGCGAATACTCGCTGCGGCCTCGGCCTCTTTGAGGCTTTTCCGCTTCTCCCGTATATATTGCTGCTCCACCAGGGCTGAGGCTATCCTGCCATGGGGGACCGCCCCTTCCTCAACAAGGATCTGGCCCAGGTTTTTATGCTTGCTCAGCGCCTCTTTCAAGGCCTCGGCGGAAATATCGCCTTTTTCCACCAGTATTTCGCCTATTCTTTTATAATCGGCGGGCTTGCCGGGATCGCCCTCGTCCACCGCCTCTATCTTCAGTTCCGACCCTTCCTCGACAAAGATGAAGACGTCCTTTATCGCGTTTACCCCCTGACCGGTCGTAAGCACAAAATCCCAGTAGAAATAGCAGGCCTCCGGATCGAACTCATCCATTGCCGGTATCGAGTCTATCTGCGCGATCACCAGACAATCCCCCAGGGTCATCAATTCATTTATCAGGAAAGAGGGGTTTATGCCGTTTTTGAAGATGTCCCTGCCGGGGCGGAAACGTATCCTGTAAGTGACGGGATCGCCGGAAGAGCGGAATATTTTTTCATTTTCCTTTTCTTTTTCATCTTTCAACCGGCTGTTTTCCGCTTCAGTTTTCAGAGGGCCGGGCAGGATTCGTTTCAACCGGGAAAGTGTCTCCTGTGCGGCCCGTTCATTATCGCCAACACCCTCTGCGGAATTTTCAAGCATCTCACGCAGGATATCCCGGGCGGAAAGGGTGATCTCTATCAGTTCCTTCGTGACCGGCATTTTTTTGTTCCGGACATGATCGAAGGCGGTCTCAAGCTCGTGGGTGAAGGAGACTATCTCATTGAAGCCGAACATCGCCCCGGACCCTTTGATGGTGTGCATGGCGCGGAATATCTTCTCGACGAGTTCACCGTCTTCCGGGTTTTCCTCCAACTCCAAAAGTGAACCTTCCAGTTCGGAAAGAAGCTCATTGGCTTCTTCCCTGAAAATCTCTTTATGTCTGTCTTCAGGGCCTTTCACAGATTTTCACCGGGAAGGGCAAGCGTGTCCGGCCAAAGGCATTTTGAGCGCCACTGCGCATCCTTACAGGTAAAACTGCCCAAACCGGCCTCCTTGATGGCTTCCATGAAGGGGCCAGGGTAGCTTGATACAGAAAGCGATTTCCCCGATTTCAAGGCCATCCGGTGGGCAGAGCAAAGCAGCTGGAGAAAAGCCATGTCCACAGGACCTGCCTTTTCAAGATCGATCAGGATATTTTCAGTCTGGTTCAGCGAATCAAGAAGTATATTTCTGAGGTCAACGATCTTGTCTATGCTCAGTTCGCCCGAAAAGCGGAGCACTGCCGGATTCCCTGATTTTTCGAACCTGTATTCAAGCATTGATCGATGGCCCCTTTATCTTATGAATTTTTTAACCACGCCAAGCAACTGTTCCGGCGTGAAGGGTTTTACTATCCAGCCGCTGACTCCGGCCTGCCTGCCCTCCGCTTTTCTGGACTCCTGGGATTCCGTGGTGAGCATGATAATGGGGGTAAACTTGTGGCCTGGCGTCTGGCGGACCTGTTTTATCAGTTCAATTCCGTTTAAGTTGGGCATATTCAAGTCCGTGATTATCAAATCCGATTTCGCCACGCCCAGTTTGGCAATGGCATCCTTGCCGTCGACCGCGGAAATGACCTCAAAACCCGCGTCTTTCAATGCGAAACTTACCACCTGCCTCATTGTCGCCGAATCATCGACGATCAAAACCGTTTTCCCCATTTTTGCCCCTCCCTTTTTACAGGCCGTCCGGTTTATGCCCGTTAAGCGTCCTGGCAAGAACATTCCGCTCGGATTCCATCGTGTACAGGTGTCCCAGCGAATCCGCCCCCGCCATCTCTTCAAAGTGCTGGAGCAAGTCTTCCATAGCACCCGTTTTTTTCACCAGTCCTTCCATATCTTCCTTAAGCGTGACCAGCGGGGCCATAACATGTTCTATCCGCTGCCTCGTTATGTCCTGAAACTGAATGGAAACGATTATCCCGCTTATGTCATTGGCCAGGCTATGCGATTCCCGGGAGAGTGAGTCCAGTTTGGAACCTGCAAGCTGCACCGCATCGTCCAGGTCCCTGAGGGTGTTTTCAACTATTTTTTCCGCTTTAGCGGCCTTTTGGCCGCTTTCAATTATCTTGCTTTGTGCCTTTTCGTGGCTGGTATGCACCTCGGACTGGACCTTTGAGATTATTCCCTGTATCTGCTCTACCGACTCGTTCGTCCGTTCCGCAAGCTTTTTTATTTCATCCGCGACTATTGCAAACCCCCTGCCGTGCTCACCCGCCCTGGCGGCCTCGATGGCGGCGTTCAGGGCTATAAGGTTTGTGCGGTCGGCTATGTACTCTATCTCTGAAGTTATGTTCTTTATGTTTTCCGCGTCCTTCATGAAGATCTCTATATCTGAAAGGACCTCCGCAACAAGCCCGTTAAGGGCCTCCAGGCTTCCGGTCACTTCTCCAAGAGACTTCTTGCTGGACTCTATTAATGAGGGGTTACCGCTGCCGCCTGTAAACTGCGCAAAAACATCTGAAACCTTTCCGGTCTGGCTCCTCGCCCGTTCCACTATCTGCATGAAGCCTTCGCCTATCTGCAGAGCGGCGGCTTCCGTCTGGTCCACCGTCTCCTTAAGCTGGCTAACAAAAACCGGTATGAGCTGCGCCCTTTCATCTAGAAACCCGCTGATCTGCCCGCACATACCCTCCATCTGCCGGGACTCGCGGTTTAAGGCATCGCTATGCTCAGCGGCCAGGCCTTCGGCCTGCCTGGAAAATATGAAATAAAGAGCGGCGGATGCGCAAAGGAAGGCAATAGGCGTTATAATGAATCTCAAGGCGCCGCTTGTTGACAGGCATAGGGCAAGGACAGGTGTCTGGACCAGAAGAATCTTTAGAGGCAAACCTGAATGTAATTTTATGCCCATTTTTTTAATATTTTTTTAATTGATCAATTCAATCATAAATTAACAAGTAATCTAAAATTCAATTTATTTATATATCGGAATTTGATATTTAGAACTTTAATAATTTTTCCAGATTTTATTTTTCAAAGGTAAATTACCGAATTTAAAAGATCTTTGGCTCTTCAGGTTTTTCCGTGGGTTGAACAAATGAAAAATATTGCCCGATATGTCATAATATACATATAAAAGTTTCTGGAGCACTTTTGTTAGCAGTCAAGACGCGCGAATTCGAATGCGGTCCCATCATTGGCAGATCCTCCTCTAACTTGATTTCTACGAAAGGAGGATACAATCATGACAAAGGGAACTGTAAAGTGGTTCAATGATTCCAAGGGGTTTGGTTTCATTACCCTGGAAAACGGGACCGATATTTTCGCCCATTTTTCCGCGATCCAGGGCGATGGCTTCAAAAGCCTCTCTGAAGGCGATTCGGTGAGCTGTGACGTTATCGAAGAGGGCAAGGGCCCCAAAGCTGCCAATATCGTAAAGCTTTAACGCTGAGAGCGGCCTCATTTTTCGGGGCCGTTTTTTTTATCTCCGTACAGATACTCGCGATCCGGAGCGTTTTGAAAATAGCAGTTCAGTAAGATCAGGAGAAGAAATGGCAATAAAAATAACGGCGCAAAAGAAACCTGTCAAGAAAAGCAGAAAGAATGTCAATACGGAGAAAAATGCCCGAAGGCTCGAACTGATCCAGAAGAGACTTGACGCGGGCCTGCTTTCAGAAAGGTTCCCTGACATCTCGGACATAAACATCCATATCGTTCAATTTTATGGATTGACCGATCAGGTTTTCATGGAACGTACTGTCAATATGGTACCGGGCAGCAATATATACCTTCTTCATATTCCATGCATGGAGGGTAATTGCGTCAATGGCGGCTTTGATCTGATTTCTACAGTTGAGGAAATGGTCAGCAACAACAGGAGATCAGGCAAAGGAAAGATGCTTTGCGCGGAAAAAGACGCTTCCGGCAACAGCCATTCCAGCATCTCTTACTCCATATCCATAAAATACTCGCAAGCTCACTGATTTTTAAGCCCGGGCTT
This sequence comes from Nitrospirota bacterium, assembly GCA_021819985.1. GTDB lineage: Bacteria > Nitrospirota > Thermodesulfovibrionia > Thermodesulfovibrionales > JdFR-88 > JAKAEG01. Next base: position 5,567 of record JAKAEG010000025.1, read on the forward strand.
GCCTCACCCGTGGCGTCAGGGCAGGGTAAATCTGAAGATGCTCCCTTTCCCCGGCCCGCTTCCGGCCGATATCCTCTCTTCATGGGCCTCAATGATAGCTCCTGCGTTTCCGGTTGACACATATGGACTTTTTAAATAGAGTTTGATGTAAGGCCTGCATATAAGACAATCGGGATAGAGCATTCAGTTTTTTCCTGCCCTTTCTTGCAATCACCTGAAACAGATCCGGGAAAAACCTGCCCTGTCCTGATCTTTTTTATTTTTTTGTTTTTTTGGAGCCGATTTTTTTTATAAGGAGATCGAAAAGTGAAAACAAACCAATTACCGGAGATGCCCTCGCCGGAGGCGTGCGCCAGCAAGATATTCGAGATAAGCGGCGCCAGGTTCGAACCTGAAATCGCCCGGGACCTGTGGCAAAAAATATTGCAGCACAAATGGCTCATGTCCGAGAAACTTGGCCGCGATGTCGGCCTGCGGACCGCCTGCATCGATTTCCTGGAAAACATGGACCAGGCCATAAGGGAATATATGGACTATAAACGAAGAGATATATTGGCCGACATGGGGGCCCAAAGGCTAGGCAGTGAAACATGGGACACCATATCCGATTCCCAGCCCCCGAAACAGCTGGTCCAAAAGAGGATAATCCTGCCGCTCAAGGAGGAGGGCCTTTCCAGAAAGCATGGCGTGTCCCCGCCCAAGACCATTATCTTCTTCGGGCCTCCCGGCACCGGGAAGACGCATTTCGTGAAGGCCATAGCTGGCGTGCTGTCCTGGTGGTATATCGAGATCCTGCCAAGCATGCTCATGGTGGACGGCGCGGACAGGATAGGCGCCAATCTGCATAACGTAATGGAAAAGGCCCGCGCCCTGGAGGATGCGGTTGTCTTTATAGACGAATTCGAGGAGATCGCCTACAGCCGGCACTCCGCAAACCGGGTGGACAAATCCATTACCAATGAATTTTTAAAACAGGTCCCCTTGCTGAAAAACAGGGGAAACAGGATATTGTTCATATGCGCGACCAATTATATCCGGCAACTGGACGCCGCGCTGCTGCGCCCGGGGAGGTTCGATTGCATCATCCCTGTCGGGGGTCTGGACGAGGACGGCAGGCGCACCATTCTGGAAAGATTCATGTCCGGGCTCAATATAAATCCGGCAAATATCGATTTTGACCTTATCGTAAAGATGACGGCCCGTTTCACGCCGGCCGATATCGAATACCTCTTCCAGCAGGCCGCGCAGTTCTCTTTTGAACAGGAGTTTGCAAGCAAACGGAATTTTGAGGTGACCACAAGCACTTTTATTGAAATTCTGCCCAGGATCCGCCCGTCCCTGACAGATGAGATCGTTGAAGAGTTTCAGAAGGACATAATTACCTACTCCCGGGTTTGAAAAAGACAATTCAAACAAACGGCATTATGCCTGGCAATGAATAAAGCAAAACAAGCGGAAGGCCAGATAGATTAGCGGCCATGACGCGCAAATACGGGTCACTCTCCTCGCCTGAACAGGACCGTCTGGATAGTCTTAAGCAAAACAAAACTATCCAGAAACAACGATTGATTATGTATATAAAATAACTCATATTCCAATTTTTCGAGCTGTCCCTCCTCGCTTCCCGCATAATTGCCATTCACCTGCGCCCAGCCCGTCATGCCGGGCATCACGCCGAACCGCATGCGATAAAAAGGAAATTTCCCGCCCAGCATGTCAGCGAAATGCCTGCGGATGGGCCGGGGGCCGACAAAGCTCATCTCGCCCCTTAGAATATTGACTAATTGAGGGATCTCATCCAGACGAGTCTTGCGCAGGAAATCGCCGGCGGCGGTGATCCGGTTGTCGCCCCTGCCCGACCATTTGGGTCCCGTGAACTGTTCGGCATTGTCAATCATGGTCCTGAACTTAAGGACCGTAAACGGCTTTTCATCCATTCCGAGGCGCTCCTGCCGGAAGAAAACCGGGCCTTTCGAAGTGGCCTTCACAGCAACCGCAATGAGCGCAAATAGCGGCGAAAACAGCAAAAGACCGGACAGCGCAATCAAGACATCCAGAAGTCTTTTCACTTTTTTGTATATGGCGGGCCGTAAGACCCTGTTCTGTTGAGAAAAAAGCAGCCATTCCTGGCTCGAGTGCGAGATGGATATTTTCCCGGTAATCGCGCTATAGAACGCCGGGAAATCAAGTATCTCGACGCCCTTGAACTTCAGGTCGAGCAGGAGTCCTTTGAATTCCCTGGACCTCCTGAAAGACTCCGAAACCACAATGGTCCTTATATTCACCTTCCGCACGATAGCGGCAAGCCCCCGGCCCGATACGCATTGCGCTGTTTCCGGTCCGCGGCCCTCATGGTCATAGGACGTAAAAATCGAGGTCATGTGATAACCCGCCAGAGGGTGCTTTGCCAGAAGCTCCTTAATTTTTGCCCCGGACGGGTCCGGATCGAAGAAGACGAGGTTTTTGACATTTGCTCCATTGGCCATGAAATTGAAAAAAATCCTTCTCCAAAGATAAATAAACAGCACCAGAAGGGGCACGGGTATTTCGATCAAAAAAACCCTCCCCGGCTTTTGTTGCGGAAACAGGTACGAAATTATCGCGGTCAGTCCGGCGGCAAAAGTGACCGATATCGCGATCATTACAAGGGTCTGTATCCGTCTTTTTAATTTCGGGACGCTGTAAAGCTCGAAGATATAGAAACTGAAATGGTATACCAGGACCGTAACGGGAAAGAACCAGGATATGCGGCCCCAAAATGATAAAAGATTTCCGCCTCTGTAAAAAATACCGGCAAAACGGGCCATCAGCAACACTGCTGATATAATTACAGCGTCGCCGCACAAAAGACAATATTGCATCTTCCTTAAAGGGGTGGCAAGAAACCTCTTCATATTTTTCGTATGCCTCCGGCGGCGCGTATATGCCGCCGCCCTCCGGGGTCAGGTCTCCTTTACCGCCTTGACCATCAGGACGTTGGAAAAAAAGGATATGCCGTGCTTCGAAAAAAAAGACAGCATGAATTTATCGCCATGTATCAGCCCGGCTTCATATTTAAAGGAAAGAAGTCCCATTATCCTGTTGACGGCGCTCTCACCGATGCCGGCCATCCTGAAAACCGAATAGACAATCCTGGCGGGAAGCACGGCAAAAATATTATTTCCCATCCGGCCGGTCAGTTTAAAACCGTTTGCCCTCAGAATGGAGGCCAGGCTCTTCATTGAAAAATAGCGTATATGGCAGGGATGCTGAAGCTCGGTACAGGTCTTCCCTGTCATTTGAATGATCCTGTAAAGAAAAAAAGCCGAATTCGGGGTTGAGAGGATCAAAGTCCCCCCTTTCCTGAGCACCCTTCCCATCTTCTTTATTACGGCATCGGTAGAATAAAGATGCTCTATGACCTCCGACATCAGGACGGCGTCAAAAAAACCGTCATCGAACGGCAGAGCATCCGCCTCTATATCGGCGACGACGCCGTTCATTCCGGCTGCATTATATTTTTCAATAGCCTCCGCGGAAATATCCACCCCGAAGACCTCGTGTCCCATCTCGCGCATCCGGGCTGAGTTCACGCCCGTGCCGCAGCCGATGTCCAGCACCCTCTGCCTGCCGGTCCGATCGCTTCGTTCCATGAGGCCTATCAGGCGGGCCTTGAACTCCTGGGAGCACTCGCGGCGCTTCCGGTATTTCTCATTGGAAAAGGATATTTGATCCATGCGCTTCATGGCTGTTTCCCCGCTTTCTGAAATTCGTCCGCAAACGCGCAATTAACCGCACTCCATAAGAGGCTGAACAAAGGCATCCGCCTGCCTTTCGCCGCCTCACAACGGCATCTCATGGTCCTCCGCTCTCATTGCCCGGTCAGTCCGCACAGCCTTTTTTCCAGATCAGACAGGAGCGTGTAGCGGTTATAGTTTTTCTTTACGTATTCATGTCCCCTGCGTCCCATTTCTTCCGCCTCCGCCCTGTTATGGTAAAGATACAAGACCGCCTCGGCGAAGGCGTCCGGGTTTTCAGGCTCCACGGCTATCCCGCACCGCGCCTTGCCGATAAGCTCGGCAACGTCGCCGCGGCCGGCAAATATTACCGGCTTCCCCGCCCCAAGATATTCGAATATCTTGTTAGGCAGATTGTACCCGTGGAAGTCCACGGCATGGAACGAAAGAAAAAGCGCATCGGCCCTCGCCAGCAGGCCCGGGATAATGTTTCGTGCAACGGGATCGATAAAAATGCAATTGCCGATGCCCCGGCTCATGGCTGTCAGCTTCTCCTTTTTATCGCCCCTGCCGATAAAGACGAACCTCGCATCGGGGAGCGTTTTACTCAACCGGCCCGCCGCGTTCACGGCGTTCTCCAGCGCCATCGCCAGTCCCATCCCGCCGGCGTACATGAGGATGAATTTGCCGCTTATGTCCTCCAGTTTTTCGCGTACTCGCTCCGGGGGACCGTCCGGAGGCGCGCCGGGAGGGTCCCAGGCGTTCGTATTAACGCAGATAGTTTCCGGTGCGAACCCTTTTTCCTCAAGAAGGGTTTTTATCCGCGGCACGACCGCCACCATAAGGCCGGCCCTGCGCCGCGAAAAATTCTCCCAGGCCTCCCACAAGGCAATCAGCGGCTTCGACGAAACCAGGCCCAGGGAGACGGATTCCTCGGGATGAAGGTCCGCGATTTCCAGGACGAACTTTGCACTCTTGATCCTTGCCAGCAGCAGCCCCGACAGCGGGACAAGCATTGGCGGGGTGCGCGCGTATACGATATCGGCCCTGCCGGCCTTCAGACCGGCGGCAACGGCCATGACGGCAAACGTAAAATAGTTCAGAATCCTCCGCATCAGGTTCTTTTTGCGGCCGGAAGGCGTATATACGCTCATGATCGCCATCCCGCCTTCGCGTGTTTCATAAATGCGGCGGCCCGCGGCCTCACCTGGGAGCTCGTCCGCAAGGTAATGCCTCTGGTTGCAGATTGCAGTGACCCTGTGACCCTTTTCAGCCAGAAACGAGGCCACGGACCAGGGCCTGGGGGCCCCGGGTTCATGCGGACGTGGCAGATGGTTGGTTATATAAATAATATCCATGGAATCAGAACCCCTCGGCCAGAAAACGCCGGATTTTCCCGGCCTCAACCCCGGGATTTAACCACCAGAACGGATGCACCAGCGCAATGATCTTCACATGCCGTCCGATTGTCTCCCCAAGGCTCGTGGGTTTCCATTTCCTGTTGCTGTCGGACATGAATATGCCTCCCCGGTTAAAGACATCGGCCCCGGCGCGGTACAGGAAACCGCAGCGCTCCAGCAGGTCTTCGGTGAGAACAAACCTGTTTCTTTTCGGCACGTGTGTGGACACCCCCCGTATACCGCAGCCCGCAACGGCCTCCAGCAACTGTTTTTCTCTTAGCATCAGCTCTTCGCCGTCTCGCGGGCCCTGCGTGTAACGCGAGACTTCCTGATGGAGCCCTATCTCAGAGCCGGAAGACGCCATCTCTTTGAGGGCCGCCGAATTTTCCTTGTCAAACGGATTGTACCCAGAGGCGTGGACGCGGATAAAATATGTCGCCTTTACCCCCAATTGCCGTTCGGCCCTCCACATGGCATAGGCGTCCCTGATGCTGCCGTCAACGTCATGCCTCATCAGGACGGCCTTTGGGGCCGGGGCCGCAAGATATCCGGCAAAAGTCTGGAATCTGTATCCTTCCTTCAATGCCCGCTGAAGAAGCAATTCATAATTGTTCAGGCTGAAGTCATGCGGCATCATATTTCTTTTCCCTCTGTTACGGGGTATATTATCCTGCCGCTCTCCCTGATGGTCCGGACGCTGCCGCCGCCTTCGTTAAACAGAAGGTCGAGGATTGAAAGATTGGGAATAAAGGGACCAAAAAACCTCTGACGATACTCGACTGCCTCAAAAACACTATATGCCAGACAGATACCGTTTTTTGGAAAGAGATCTGTTTCCATGTACTTCCTGCCGCCCGGACCGGAGAGATACGTGGAGCCGCCAACCTCTTTGATCAGGTGGATCAGCAGCTCCGTGCCGGCAAGCCCGCTTTCCGGCAGCTCGCTGGATCTGATCAGTTTAGAGTTGATACCGGCAATACCGGCGATAGACCTGATGGCATGGACATTCAAATCGCAAAGAGAAGCCCATTTTTCACTGTAGCAGCTTCTCATAAACTCGGCATATTGCCTGAAAAACGGCGCACTCCCATAACAGCTCATAAGCGTCTGGTAATGCTTCCGGTGCCAGGGCTGCTGTGAATCTATTTCCACCTCCGTTATTTTCTGGTTGAGCCTTCCCTTTGTCAGGACGGGGACGGTGATCATCTGTTCTCCCTGGGGGCCCTTTATCCGGTTGCGGTTCGTCCAGTTCTCCTTCGAAAAAGGCACGGAATCCAGGATAATAAAGATATCCGAATGCATCATCTTGAAAAAATAACTTGTCCCCGGAATATAGTTGGGCTGATGTATTGCGACGATCATTTGAAATCCCCTCCGTTTATACCTTCATCTTTTTCGAGGCAATATTCCACGCACGATATCATTCTTGCGCAGTCGAGCGCGGCCCTCCGCAAAATGGCTTCATATATGTCCTTCCAGTAAAAAGGAAAGCGCAGGACATCAGTGTGAAACAAAACCGTCACAGCTCCGCCTTCACCTTTGGCTTTCTGCATTTTTTTGTAAATCACCTCCAAGGCGGTCTCCCTGGAAAAATTTTTCTCCCAGAATGACAAAATGCTGCCGTCCTGAATGTCAAGTGGCAGTCTCCACAGACCTTTTTCCTTGTGTGGTCCAAGGGACGATTGGTTAATTGCTGAGCCGTCTGTCTCGCCGGTCGCGTCATAATAGAACCCCGCCTCACGGAGATTTTGATGGAGCTTATCGGTTTTATAAAGCCAATGCATTCGTATGCCGATTTTTTCCTTTCCGGCAAGGATCCTCTTTATGGCGTCGAGTTCCGCCTTCGCGTCCATGGCGGAGATATGAGCGTCTATCCCGTGGACGCCGGCCTCCCAGCCCTGCGACTCCAGGTACCGGAGCAGATGTCCGTATTTCCGCAGGTCGTATCTCACACCCCTGTCCACGGGGGCAGGCATCCCTTCCGCAATCCGTCCGCAGCTGTCCGGAAACGGAATAAAAAAGAAAGTGGAGCGCGCGCCATATTTTCTCTCCAGGTCTACGATGTCATACACCGCTTTTTCCCAGGGGTCGTCAACAAGCCCGAATCTGACAAGCGGATAAAAGAGGCACCACAAGATCGAATCGAAGTAATTGAGGACGCTGATCTCACCCTCCACCAGCCGGCGCAGATTAATCCACAGCCCGCGCTTGAAAATTGACAGCGCGCTTTTACTGAACAGGGGGAAGGCCCTGAGCGACAGCCGATCGGCATCGTGAGTGAGGATAAGGGTATATGTATAGACGGTGTCATCCCGCATCTGCCGGATTCAGAGGATCTCCTTTTTTATGATCGAGGTTATCCGTTCAGAGGCGCTGCCTCCGCCGAAGGGGTCTTTCCAATTGCAGGCGGAGGACAGCATTTTCCCGGCCGCAAGGCGTATGCCGTCAGCCGTTGTGCCCCCGAGGACGTTCGCGCCGCATTCGAGGGTTTCCAGCCACTCCGTGTAGTTCGAAATCGTAACGCACGGCGTGTGCAGAATGGACGATTCCTGGATCACACCGCCTGAATCCGTCATCACCAGACAGGCATTGGAAAGCAGCGTCATGAAATCAAAATAGCCCTGGGGATCGATAATGTGCAGACCGGCAATTGATTCCGCCTCCTCCCATAGCCCAAATTCCCGGAGCCGTTTTCCGGTGCGCGGATGTATGGGAAAGAAGATCTTCCGGCCAGTGTCCGCCGCGATCAATTTCAATGCCTCTATCACATTTGAAAGCACCTCGATGTAATCAACAGTCTCTTCATGGTGGATCGTTATCAGGATATATTCCCTGGGATGGAGACTTAACGTCTTCAGTATTGTGCTTTTCCGGCAGGCGATCAGGGAGTTCTCCCTGACGGAATCAACTATGAGGCTGCCCGTTACGCGGATCTTCCCCTGGACGGATTCGTTTTCAAGGTTTTTCGCGGCTGCCTCGTTCGGGGCGAAAAGGTAATCGCTGATGTGGTCAATCATCGTCCTGTTGTGCCCCTCAGGCACGTTCCAATTGCAGCCCCGCACGCCCGCTTCCTCATGGCACACAACGAGGTTTAATTTTCTGGCCGCCAGCGCGCCGGCGAGATTGCAGTTGGCATCCCCCCCCACCACGATTGCGCGCGGCCTTTCGGTGAACAGGCAATCCTCTATCCCCTTGAGCATTTCAGCCGTCTGTCCGGCATGGGTTGAAAAATTCTTCACCGTCTCCAGCCGGTAGAGGGGCTCGGGGATACCCAGGTCGCCAAAGAAAACCCTGTCCAGCTCGGGAGAATAGTGCTGGCCGGCATGGATGATAAAAAAAGGCACGCCGTTTCGCTCGAGGGCACGGACCAGAGCGGATTGCTTGATCATGCCGGGCCGGGTGCCCATGACAACACACACCTTGTCCTGCATTTCGGTTGAAAGAAGTGTTTTGATCGTCGTCTTCATTGTGGTCCTTTCCGTATTAGGAGTGGGTCCCGCATGGGGACCTCATAGTCCAAAAGAAAACGCATTTTCCCAAGAAAGACCCTTTTCAGGCATTATCCTTGCCAGGCCAAGCGTTCATTGCATCCTCTTTTTTTGTAAAATTCGATGCAGGGACAATGCCTCGCCAATCAATATGCCCAAAATATAATTGGCCTCATTAGTCTGGATGAAGGTCTCCAGTGCGCTGTTAAGCAGCACCACGGTAACGCCGATAAAGCTCGCGGACGCAATAGTGAGGGCAATCTCGTTGCCTTGCGCCTTTCGGAAAAGACCGATGGCTACCCTGTAATATTGCGCGATAAAAAACAGAAAAAGGGACAGTCCGATGATGCCGCCGATGTAAAGATACCAGATCGCAAAATTGTGCATGGCGCTGTGCTCAACCATCTCCCTTGAGGACCTCACGAATTGCAGAACAACTCCGCTGCCTGCGCCCATCAAAGGGTCCCCTGATATCTTAGCTAACGCCGCGTGATACTCGAGACCTCGTCTGCCTATGCTCCTTTGGGTGACGTCGAACCGTCCGCTGTAAGCCGAGAGGACCCCGGAGACATTCGTCGAAAAGAAACTGACAGCAAGGACTGCCGCGATCGCGAGCGCAATTCCGGCCGCCGCGACCGGAAACAGCCCGGTTTTCCGGCCGTCATGATACTTGTGATAGAGATAAAAAGTGGAGATTATGATTACGCCCAGGACCACCAGTTCAGTCCGGCTGATCGAGACGATGTTGCGAAGGAGAAGCAAAAAAAGCGACGCGGAAAGAAACGGGGCCCACTTCTTCCTGCGCATCCGGATCATCGAAACGGGCAAAATGATCCCAAGCCCGATCTGGTATGCCGCGGAGCTGATTTCAGTGGTGCCTTCCATCGAATAAAGAGTGCTGGTTCTGGCAAGACTCCGCACAACCATCAGTTCTTTCAGCGATATCAGCACGCAAACTGAACCCAAAAAAAGGAGAAGCCGCCACGCATCGTCCACATCCCGGATTTCAGTGCAAACGACTACAAACAGAAAGAGGTTGCTCAGGCGCACGACGGCGCGGTATGCCGCCCATAGCGAGGCGCCATGGATCATGCCGTTGACCGGAACGACAGAATAAAGATATCCCGCGAACATGAGGAATGGGAGCATTATATGGGCCTTCGGCCAGATGCCCCTTTCCCTAATTACAGACCGCTTGATGGCCCATGCCCATAGAAGGCCCATATAAAGAAAAATATAGACAACTTTTTTCCAGTCAAAAAAGTCCCCCGAACTGGCCATTATGACCTGCATGAGGCCCAGCGCGCCGATCATGACAGCTATCATTGCCGCACCCGGTTGGCGCCTTCGCAGGCATGACCTGCAATCAATTCACGAGAGCGCATTTTTGATGACCTTAAACAATGCCGGTTCGGAGCCTTCCTGCCAGTTAAACCTTTCCTCGAACGCCTTCCTTCCTCTGCGTCCCATCTCCCTGGCCTGCTCCGGACAGGAAATTATATAGCTCATTGCGCGGGCGATAGAGCCGGCATCGGTCTCATCAACGGAAATTGCGCATCCCAACGCCTCCACCAGCGGTCTTGCCCCGAAAAAATGTGAGATCACCATGGGGATACCCGCCTCCATGTATGTAAATATCTTCCTTGAGTTGAACGTTCCGTCATTACTGTTCCTTTTGCTCTGCTGAAATACACAAAGCCCGGCGGCGCAATCCCGCAATGAAGTCATCATATCCCTGTATTGCAGATAAGGAAGAAAACGGACGAGATGCTCTATCCCGCGCTGTCTTGCGATCAGCTTCGCCTCATCCACATAGCACTCTCTGGACCCGATGATCAGCAGACGCAGGCCGTATCCTGCCATGGCAAGTATCTCCACGGCCTCCAGACATACATGGGCGCCCTTCTTCAGGTTAAAATCACCAGCGTACACGAAAACCGGGTCGCCGCTGCCGGCCTGCAGCCCGGCTGGCCTCCCCGGCGAAACAGCCTGGCTGGCGGAGACCGCTTCCGGGAGGTTGGGGACCATCTCCGCATTGGCCTGATGACGCCTCAGGCGTTTTATAAGGCATTGGTCTTTCGAATCCACGGCAAGCACGCCATGAGCGCCTCTGACCAGCGTATTTTCCATAAATTCCAGCGCTTTTATGAAAATCGGAGACAGGGGGCCGAAATGTCTCGCATAATATATCGTGTAGAACTCCATTGAATCATAAATGGTCCTCTTTTTGTACAGACGGCCCAGCAGGACC
>JAKAEG010000026.1 GCA_021819985.1 Nitrospirota bacterium
CGCCGCGAGGCGGACTTCCCTGCCGCCTGCTTTAAAACTTTTAGCGGCGAGTTTTGGGAATGTGTCGGTCGTCATTATGGCGGCCGCGACGTCCTCAAAGCACGATGGATTTTTTGCTTTTTTTGACCCGGAGCGGGTATCTTCAGCGGCGGCTGAAAGCTTTGGTCTTATCCTCTCCATTGGCAAGGGAGCGCCTATAACGCCGGTTGAGGCAATGTAGACCGTCTCCTCTTCGACCCCAAGCCCAAGGGCGGCGATGCGGGCCATCTCATTGGCGTCGCGCATTCCCCTGGTTCCATTACAGACGTTTGCGTTTCCGCTGTTTGCGACAATCGCTCTGGCCTTGCCGCTTTTTATACGCTCGATATCCAGTTTTACAGGCGCGCCTTTTATTTTGTTGGTGGTGAAAGCTCCGGCGATTGCCGCATCTTTTTCACTGAAGATCAACGCCAGATCAAGCCTGCCCGGCTTTTTAATGGCCGCTTCCGCAACCCCGAACCTGAATCCCTTGGGGATTTTCATGTTGTTTTCGGTCTCCAAAATCAGGATTTTAAAAAAATTATTATATCAGTTATTGAATTGTAAGGAGAGTTGCCTAATTTATAAAAAAAGAAATATAAAAAATTAATAAATATCTAAAATTATAAATTTAAGATATTTATTAATTTAATCGATAAGAAAAGAAAATAAATGAATTTTAGTTACATTTAGGATGAAAGACCCAATTTATAACTCACTGAAAAAATAAAAAAAATAAAAAAATCCGGCTGGGAAAAAGGAGGATGCGGGAATGGCAAAGAACCGGCAGGCGAAGAACATCGAGGAGGGTATACACGATCTCACGATCTACAAAAAAGTACTGGACAATGTGCATGAAGAGATAATGCTTCTTGATACGGATTACAGAATACTGTGGGCCAACAAGGGGGTAATGGACAAGTACGGCTCAGCAAAGGCGGGCGTTATTTCTGAGCCCTGCTACAAGGTGACCCATGGCATTGATCATGTATGCAGGCCGCCACATGACATCTGCCCGATTGAAGAGGTGATGAAGGATGGCGGTCCGGTTACGGTCCTCCATACGCATTTTAACAGGAACGGAGACAAGATATATGCCGAGGTGACATCATATCCCGTTTATGACAACGGACGGATTACTGAATTCATCCATATCTCAAGAGACGTCACCGAAAGGGTCATAGCGGAAGAGCGGCTGAAAGAGCATCAGAAGGCGATCATCGAATTATCCACCCCCGTCATTGAGGTATGGAAAGGGATTATCGCCCTGCCCCTTATCGGTATCATAGACAGCAGCCGGGCAAGGCAGATAATGGAAAACCTTCTGGATGTTATTGTGAAGACAAGCGCTTCGATTGCCATCATAGACATAACCGGCGTGCCTATTGTGGACACGGAAGTAGCCGACAGGCTGATAAAGACGATAAAGGCGGCAATGCTTTTGGGCACCAGGTGCGTCATGGTGGGGATAAAGCCCGAGATCGCGCAGAGCATGGTTCATCTTGGAGTGGACCTTTCCGGGGTCTCGACCTTTGCCAGCCTCCAGTCCGGTCTCGATTACGCATTCAGGGAGATGGGACTGAAGGTGGTGCCGCAATGAGCAAAATCCCTATTTTAAAGATTGAAGACATCCTGATCGCCTCTGTTCAAACCGAACTTCATGACAGGATGGCAGAAGACCTGCAGCACGATATTATGGAAGAGCTTGGCCGGACAAATGCCAGGGGTGTGCTCATTGATGTGACGGCCCTCGCCATTGTTGATTCATTTTTGGGCCGCATGATCGGCGATACAGCCAAAATGACCCGCATGATGGGCGCGAAAACGGTGCTTGTCGGACTCCAGCCTGCTGTCGCTATCACCATGGTTGAACTCGGCATGGAGCTGGCTGGCATTCATACGGCCCTCAATATGGAAAAGGGGATTGATTGGCTGCGGCAAAACACCAAAAACAGGGCGATGCAATGAAGGTCGAGCTGAAAACAGTCGACGACATTATTATCTCGCGGTCAGCAATAAAAGATATGGCGAAGGAGATTGGTTTTGGGATCGTGGACCAGACAAAGATCGCCACGGCCGTATCCGAGCTTGCCAGGAACATTGTTATCTATGCGGGAAGCGGCATATTGAATGTGAGCGCGGTAATGAAGAACGACAGAAAAGGTATTGAGATCATCTGTGAAGACCACGGACCTGGGATCGAGGACATCGGCCTTGCATTCAAAGACGGTTATTCGACATCGAAAGGGATGGGCATGGGGCTGCCCGGCGCCAGACGGCTGATGGATGAGCTGGATCTTAAATCGGAAAAAGGAAAAGGCACGACGGTCATGATCAGGAAATGGTTATAATCCCGATCATATCCGATATAGACGTCTTCAAGGCGAGGAGGGCGGGGAAAGAACTGGCAAGGGACCTGGGGTTCCTTCAGAACGCCTGTTCCATGATAGAGATCGTGGTATCCGAGCTGGCCTCGAATATCCTCAGATACGCAGGCCGCGGAACGATAAGCGTCAAGGCTGTTGATAACGGCATTGAAATAGTGAGCAAAGACGAAGGGCCTGGAATTGAAAATGTGGAAGAAATCTTGAAAGGCGCAAACAATAAAAAAAGCCTTAAGGGCCTTGGCATCGGGCTTGCCGGAGTCAAGAGGATGATGGATGAACTGGAGATCTGTTCAGGACAAGGCAAAGGCAACACCATCATTGCAAAAAAGTGGATAAACGGCGCTCGCGGCATTGCCGGCATGAAACAGGATAATAATGTGCGCCTGTGCGGGCTTATGAAATACGGAATTGTTTCCATCCCTGCATATGGGGCGGAAAGCAACGGCGACGCCTATGTTATCAGGGAGTCGTGCGATAAAAATATACTGATGGCGGTAATAGACGGACTCGGGCACGGCAAAGACGCCTGTGCCGCATCCAGTGAAGCCGCAAACTATATATTTGATAATCATATGAGGGGCCTCCCCTCGATAATGGAAGGCTGCCACCATGCCCTGCTCCGGACGCGTGGCGCGGCCATAGGCATTGTGAGAATAAATCTTGAGGCGGGAAAAATTGCATTTGCCGGAGTGGGTAATGTGAGTGTAAGGATAAGAGGCAATACCGTCCTGAGGCCGGTGTCTTCAGCCGGGATTGTGGGCTACAACTTCAAACGGGCCATGGAAGATGAATACCCTTACCAAAAAGGGGACGTCATTGTTATGTACTCGGACGGGATTTCCGGCAGGTTCGATACGTCCGGTATGGCAGCCGGCGCTGATGAGCTTCAGATGTCGGCTGAAGACGCCGTCCGGGAATTCGGCAATGACAACGACGATAATACGATTATCGCCGGGAAAGAAGCGCAATGAACGAACTCAGACAGGAATATATCAGGATCTTGTCGGCCTATCTGGAATCCGCCGGTGAAGCCGACCTGTTCAAGGCCCAGACTTTCGGCATCAGCTGCGTAGAGAAAGGCATGTCCGTATCGGAAGTGCTGAACATGCATTTCAATATACTGGAAACCGGCGAGGTGGCCCTGAGCAAGGACAAGCTTTTGAGCGCACAGAGATGCCTGCTCCAGGTAGCGTTTGCAATAAGCATTCACAGCAGCGCTGAGGCCTCGATCGAGAATGTGCTTGCCGCCCTTTATGACGAGACCGTGCTGCACTTTGAAAAAGAGCTGTATGAACTGCAGAAGTCAAAGGACCAGTTCAGTACGCTTGTGCAGACTATCCCCGATATCGTCTATCTTATTGACAAGGACGGCATATTCCATTACATCAATAACGCCGTCCGAAGCCTGGGCTACGAGCCCCAGGAGCTGATGGGCAAGCATTTCAGCTGCATTATATTTTCCGCCGACCTACCTGCCGTCAGCAGGACCGAGGTCCTGAAAAGGATGTCCGGCAAGATAACCGGCGATGATAATGCCCCGAAGCTTTTTGATGAACGCAGGACAGGCAAAAGAAAGACGACCGGCCTTGAGGTACGGCTTTTGACAAAAAAGCGGGAAATGCACAACGCGTTTATTGAAACATACGGAGAACCCGAGGTCGAAGCTGAAATAAACAGCTCCGGTCTGTTTGTGACTGAGGCCGCTGTCCGGAAGGGCAGCCAGACAAAAGATACAATCAGGGTATTTTTCGGGACGGTCGGCGTTATCAGGGACATCACGGCGCGCAAGCAGCTGGAGGCAGAGCTGAGGGTGCATCATGAGCGGCTCGAAACCCTGGTGGAAGAGCGGACTGCCGAGCTGATGAACGCCAATAATGAACTGCGCAAGGTAATAGATGTGCGCCAGCAGATCGAAGAAGCGCTGCAAGACTCTGAAGAACGTTTCAGAGACAGAGAGCAGTTCATCCGGCGCATCCTTGAGAGCGTGGATGAGGGGTTTATTGTCATAGACCGCGATTATAAAATTATCCTGACAAACAAGGCCTACTGCGAACAGATGAAGTTGTCTGAGAATGATATTGTCGGCAGACAATGCCATGATATCTCGCACCGCCTGGACAAGCCATGTTTTTATGGCGGGGAGGAGTGCGCGCCTGCCCATACCTTCAAAACAGGCATGCCGTATTTTGCGGTGCATACGCATTATGACAGCAAAGGCGAACCTCTTTACATAGAGACAAAATCATTCCCCATGACCGACAGTTCAGGGAAAATAGTAACGGTCATAGAGACCATGAATAACATAACGGAAAAGAGAAGGCTCGAGGAGCAGCTCAGGCATACACAGAAGATGGAGAGCATCGGCACCCTCGCAGGCGGCATAGCTCACGACTTTAACAACATGCTCCATATCATTACCGGTTATGCCGGACTGATGCAGATGAGGATGAAACCTGAGGACCCTCTGATGGACCATCTGAAACAGATACTTACCGCAGGAGAAAGTGCGTCCTATCTGACGAAAGGACTCCTTGCTTTCAGCAGAAAGCAGGTTATGGAGATAAAGAGTGTAAATCTCAAGGAGGTGATAAACGGTTTTAAAAAGATGCTCGCAAGGATCATCGGCGAGGATATCGACCTCAGGATAAACCTTTATGATGAGGATTTGATCGTTAAAGCCGATATAGCGCAAATTAATCAGATGCTGATGAACCTTGCAACCAATGCCAGAGATGCCATGTCAAAGGGCGGAATTCTTACAATAGAGACGGTATCGTTCCGGATGGAGAGGGAATTCATAAGAAAGCATGGATATGGCGAGACTGGAAGGTATGCCCTTATAACCGTTTCAGATACCGGCGCCGGCATGAACGAAAAGACGAGGGAGAGGATATTTGAGCCATATTTCACCACAAAAGACCTTGGGAAAGGCACAGGACTGGGGCTTTCAATAGTCTACGGCATAGTAAGGCAGCATGCCGGATATATAAACTGCTCCAGTGATCCCGGCAAGGGGGCCACGTTCAGGATATATATACCCCTGGCGCAATCAGACGCCGTGAAGGGGGAAGATGAAAATAAAGAGGTTGCCCTGGCGGGAGGCGGCTCGGAGACCATTCTTGTGGCCGAAGATAATGAAGGGGTCAGGAAGCTTACAACAGACATACTTGAAGCGGCCGGCTACGCAATTATATGCGCAACTGACGGGGATGAGGCTGTAAACAAATTCAAGGGAAATAAAGACGGCATCCATCTCCTTTTATTTGATGTGATAATGCCCAATAAGAGCGGCAAGGATGCATACGAGGACATAAAAGGGATCAGGCATGATATAAAGGCGATATTTATGAGTGGTTATACGGCAGATAATATTCAGGGGTTCGGAATTGAAGATGGCATAGACTTTATCTCAAAACCTGTCTCGCCGAATGAGCTGCTCAGGAAAATCAGGGAATTGCTGGATAAATAATGCGCGGATAAAGATAACGTGTAAAGACATCAGTCTCGTATGAGGAGACGGGCTTTTCAATGAGGGCATGCTTCCGGTCTTACTATCAGGACTGCACTTTTTGCCGCTTCTACTTAGTTTCCTGATATAATAAGTGAGTGCCGCAAATACATCTTTCAGGAATTCAGGCTTACGCAGCGGATCAATCAGGCGTAAAAATCACTCTGAGCATGAAAATGACAGCCCTATAGTTGTGCTTAAAAATGGTTGTAGGTATAACAGCGAAGGAGAAGTTCAAGATGAAAATTCTGATTACAATGGTTGTAGTAATAGAGATAATCGTGCTGCTTGGATCAGTTTGTCCAATGCTTGCAAACAAAGGGAATTTTATTACAAAGGCATGTGTGGCGCTGCTTGTAATACTTGCGCTTGGGATATCGGGAGGACTGATTGCCCTTGCCGCCACCAAAAAGGGCGAATCCATGAATACACAGCCAGTTCTGATAAGAGACATACAAATCGGGTATTGATTAAATATTGTGTTTGAGAGTTTACGGGAAAGCGGCCAGCGTGGAGAGGGCGGTATCTTCGGGGAAGCCCATCATGAGATTCATGTTATGAATAGCCTGGCCGGCCGCGCCTTTTACCAGGTTGTCTATGGCTGTGATGACAATGAGCGTTCCGGTACGCGCATCAAACCTTAGTCCGATATCGCAGCGGTTCGTGCCCTTTACCGCGTTTATATTTGGAAGTTCGTCTGCGCCAAGCACCCTCACAAAAGGCTCGTCCCTGTAAGCCTTCTCATAAAGAGAGATCGCGCTTCCGGTGGTCAGTTTCTTTGCCGCTTTAAGATATATGGTGGAAAGTATGCCCCTGTTTACAGGAAGCAGATGGGGCGTGAAATTTATGGTCACCTGCTTTTTGGCCGCCTGGGATGTCTCCTGCTCTATTTCGGGCGTATGCCTGTGGGCGGCCACTGAATAGGCCTTGAACCCCTCGTTGACCTCACAGAAAGAAAACCTCACGTCAGACTGCCTTCCAGCCCCCGAGGCGCCGGATTTGGAGTCCACAATGATGCCTTCCGGGCTGGCAAGACCGCTTTTGAGGGCAGGGTAGATGCCTAAAATCGCGCCCGTCGGATAGCAGCCGGGATTGGCCACAAGAGATGCCTTTTTTATTTTTGCCCTGTGCAGCTCTGGCAGGCCGTAAACGGCTTTTTTAAGCACATCCCTGTGCTTGTGTTCGACCTTGTACCACTCTTCATAAACGGCGGGGTCTTTTATCCGGTAATCCGCGGAGAGGTCCACGACCTTTTTGCCTTCCTTGAACAGCAGGGCGACAGCGGGCTGGGAAGCCGCGTGCGGGAGCGCCATGAAAAAGAAATCTGCTTTCTCCAGGAGTATCGCAGGCTCAAGCGGCTCAAAAAAAAGATTTTCACCGTACTTGCTTAAGTGCGGAAATAACGCAGCCGGGTTCTTGCCGGACGACCTTTCGGATGTGACAGCGGCCACCTGGACGCCGGGATGGCCTGACAGTAGACGCAAAAGTTCGGCGCCAGCGTAACCGCTGGCGCCGCATATAGCTACTTTAAGCATATAATTATTCTTATCTCTTGGAGAACTGGAATCTCTTCCTGGCTGCCTTCTGTCCGTACTTCTTTCTTTCCTTTTGCCTGGGGTCTCTGGTGAGGAAGCCCTCTTTCTTGAGCTTAGGCCTCAGATCGTTATCCATGCCGGTGAGGGCCCTGGATATGCCGTGCCTCAGGGCGCCGGCCTGTCCGGTCATCCCGCCCCCCTCGACATTGGCGGTGATGTCATATTTTCCGGTAAGACCGCACAACTCGATTGGCTGTCTTATCATCATCCGGAGGGTTTCCCTGGGGAAATACTCATCCACCGGTTTTTTGTTGACGATGATCTGGCCCGTTCCTGGAGCCATATGGACGCGCGCGACCGAAGTCTTTCTTCTGCCTGTTGTTCTGTATAAGATCTCCGCCATTTAATATATCTCCTCGTTCATATCTTTTAACTTTTTACTTACTGATAGAAAGGTTTTCCGGCTGCTGCGCCACATGCGGGTGCCCGGGCCCGCTATATACCTTAAGCTTCTTTATCATCTGGCGCCCAAGCCTGTTTTTGGGCAGCATGCCATGCACAGCGTTCTTAAGCACCTGCTCGGGCCTTCTTGCAAGCAGGTTTTTGGCAGTCTCAGCCCTGAGGCCGCCCGGATAATTGGAATGCCTGTAATAGACTTTCTGGTCGAGCTTCCTGCCGGTAAGCCTCACTTTTCCGGCGTTCACCACTACTACGAAATCCCCCGTATCGACATGCGGGGTGAATATGGCTTTGTGCTTGCCTCTAAGATATGTCGCTATACGGGTGGCCAGCCTGCCCAGCACCAGATCGCTGGCGTCAATAACATACCACTTCCGCTCGACTTCATTCTTTTTTGCAAATAGGGTCTTCATACAGTCACCTTCCTGGTCTCTCTGGATTCATGAATTTTATAAGATAATCAAAAAACTGTCCAGTTGTCAATCTTTTTCCGCCTTTTTGCACATTATTGGCCTGAAAAATCCAAAAAATGCCAACGTGAAACTTTGATAACACAAACGGAAAAAAGAAAAAATAAAAAGTTTTTCAGCGGCCCAAAAGGCCGGAAAAAAAACCCTTCTTTTTTTTGGGCTGTTTTATTGCTTCCTCACGAATTCGCTTCAGGTGAGAAAGGGATTCTTCCTGGAGATATTTTATTTCCCTTAAAGTAGCGATAAGAGGCTCGAAGGCCGCTTTTTCGCGTGTCCTGCTGTCTGCCTTCAGTGAATCGATCGAAGGCGAAATGGCGCGGGATACCGCCCCTGAAATCGCGTCTGGCAGTCCTGAAACAAGGCTTTTTACCTCTTCCAGGCTTTTTTCGATCTTTTTAATTTTTTCGATCCCGGCGGACAGCTGTTCATTTTTCAAGTCCCCCGATGCCTCCTGTTCAAGGAGCCCATTTTTTTGCGCCATTTCCTGAAGGGCCGCCGTCTGCTCCACTGCGGACTTCAGGTCCGAGGCAAGTGTTTCCGTTTTCAGCGCCATGCCATCCAGCGCCTTCTGTATATCATCCAGGCGCGGCATCAATAAGTCGATCACGCCTGTGTCCTTTTCAGTGCCGGCCGCCTCTGCCCCGGTATGTCCGTTCTGGAAATCATCAAAGAAATGCCCGCCCGCCCTGTCAGTCTGAAGCGTGGGTTGCAGGGAATCCGGATCATAGGTCTCGCCGCTCATCATGTTTTCAACTTCTGCGGTTTCATCAGCATCCGGGGCCAGGATTTCATCTGTTAGTTCAAGGGCTGCCGTTTCCGCCTCTTCTTCCGGTTCTTTCTCATGGCCGGAACCGTTTTTTCTTTCGAGGTCCCTGATGAGGGCCCCGGTTATCCCTTTGAAGGTCCCGTCCACGCCTTCTCCGGTAACAGCAGAGGCAAGAAAAACGGGGTGGCCCTTCATATTCAGATCGCTGTTGAGTTCCTCGATGGTCATAAGGCTCTTCAGATCACGCTTGTTATATTGAAGGACAATAGGTATTTTGTCCGGATCGAGGCCGTTTGACCTCATGTTCTCGATCATGCTCTGAAAGCTCTCTTTATTGTACTGCTTCATGTCCTGCTGGGAATCCGCGACGAACACTATGCCGTCGGCCCCTTTAAGGACCAGCTTCCGGGTGGAGTTGTAACGTATCTGGCCAGGGACCGTATAGAGCTGGAATTTTATGCTGAAATCGTTTATCTTGCCCATTGAGACCGGAAGGAAATCGAAAAAAAGCGTCCTGTCTGTCTCGGTGGCAAGTGAGAGGAGTTTCCCCTTGTTCTCAGGGTTCAACGTGGAATGGAGATACTGTATGTTTGTGGTTTTCCCGCTCAGGCCGGGGCCGTAGTAGACTACCTTGAGGGTAAGTTCTTTCGAGGCGTAATTAAATAGCGCCATTGTCGATTATAGCATAGACGCCGTTTCGCGTACGGCGTTTGACCTTGTACATGCACTCGTCGGCCAGGCGTATAAGCTCCTCCTGGGAATGGGCGCTTTCGGGATAGGATGCCACCCCGAAACTGGCCGTAAGTCTAAGGTTATAACCTTCCTTTTTCAAAAAATGGTGCTGCTCGACTGTTTGTCTTATCCGCTCCGCGGTTTTGGCAGCTTTTTGAGGCGGGGTCTGTGGCAGGATGATGACAAATTCGTCTCCCCCGTACCGGGTGACTATATCCAGTTCCCTTAAGTGCTTCAAAAGGAGCTGTCCCATTTCCACCAGCAGCTTGCTTCCTATCAAGTGTCCGAAATTGTCGTTTACGGACTTGAAATGGTCTATGTCCATGAATATGAGGCTTACGGACGTGTTATACCGGTTGCTCCTCAGCACCTCCGTCCCGATAGTCCTCATCATGTAACGAGTATTGAAAAGTTTTGTGAGGTCATCGGTGACGACCAGTTCCTGCATTTTTTCATACAGGATGGCCCTTTCGATGATTATGGCGGCATAATCGGTAAAGCGAGCCATGTATTTCAGTTCCTGACGGGTAAACTCCCCGCCCGATTTTCTGTTTATGAGTTCAAGAACACCAAGCGTCTTGCCCTTGCTCCTGACCGGCACGCATATGGCGGTCTTTATTTTGTGGCGCAGGTGCCTGTCCATTTTCATGATGAAACCGCTTTCCCTGTACATGTCTTTTATGAGCAGGGGCTTGCCGTCTCTGGCCACCTTGGCGGCTATCGATTCTCCGGATACGGAGAATTTTCCGGCCTCCTTTTTTAGGGAGTTTTTCCAGATGGGGCCCTCGGTCTTCTCTACGTAAAGCCCCCCGGTTTCCTCATCGATCAGATAAAGGGTGCAGTTTTCCGCCTCTGTTTTTTCCTTGAGTTTTTTTGTAAGGAGAGTAAGGACATCGGCCCGCTCGGAGGATGATGTTAGGACATGGCTCAGGTTCTCGAAAAAACCCAGTTCGTCCCTTAAAGCACTGTTTTCATTTTTGAGAGTGGTGTTTTCCTCATGAAATTTTTTTTCCTCTCCGAGGCGCTCCATCAGCCTGCCCAGAAAATTTTTTTCCGCGCCCGCGAATGTCCGGTTCACCTGATAGGTCAGTTTTTTTTTCCTCGCAAAAGCCGGTCCTTTTTCTGAAATGAATATTTTAGGGACGCCTTCGGCCAAGGTAAGAAGTTTTTTGAAGGGGTCCTGTCTGGAGAGGGTATAAGGGCCGTTTATGACGATGAACGATGCGCGCGGAATGGAAGCCACGGCTTTGCGGGGATCGCTGAACCGGCTTATTCTGTATTCGGGGGCAGGCAAGGCTTCCGATAGGGGCGGCAAGGCGTCCCCTATCAGCAGGATTTTATGCATTGGCTCCGCAGCATTTTTTATATTTCTTGCCGCTTCCGCAGGGGCACGGGTCGTTTCTGCCAACCTTCTTATCTTTCCTTACGGTGGAATGTTCGGAAGACTCTCCCCTGTTGTAGATAAGCCTCTGCTTTTTTTCCAGCCTGTGGGCCTCGCTTTCGCCCTGTATGCGTACCTTGAAGAGCCTGCTTAAGGTCTCGGTATTTATACGGTCCGTCATCTCACCGAAAAGGTCGAACCCTTCCTTCTTGTACTCGGTAAGCGGGTCTCTCTGCCCGTAGCCCCTGAGGCCGATGCCTTCCCTCAGGTGGTCCATAGCCAGCAGATGGTCTTTCCATTGCGCATCGACCACCTGGAGGAGGATGACCTTTTCTATATGCTCCAGCACCTCACGGCCCACTTCCTTTTCCCTTGTCTCATAAAAGCCGGTGAGGGCTGAAAGGAGCACTTCCCTTACGGCTTCCGCCGTGCTTTCGGGTTTGGGTTCGGCGGTCACAGCGAACATGCCGTAAAAAGCGTCCTTGAGCCCCTTTATGTCCCACTCGGTGGCATGCTTGTCTTCAGGGCAGTAGATATCGAGAAGGGCGTCAACGGCGTCCTCCATCATTGTATGTATCCTTTCCCGCAGGTTCTCGCCGCCGGAGAGGATCTCACGCCTGAACCCGTAGATCTCCGTTCTCTGCCTGTTCATAACGTCATCGTAATCGATAAGATGTTTCCTGATATCGAAGTTGTGGGCCTCGACCCTCTTTTGGGCATTCTCCACGGCCTTGGAAACCATCCTGTTTTCTATCGGCACGTCCTCTTCCATGCCAAGCCTGTTCATTATGCCGTGCAGGCGGTCTGAACCGAATATCCTCATCAGGTCGTCTTCCAGGGAGAGGTAAAAACGCGATCCCCCGGGGTCTCCCTGCCTTCCGGAGCGGCCCCTCAACTGGTTATCTATTCTTCTTGATTCGTGCCTTTCTGTGCCCATTATGAAAAGGCCGCCATTTTCGATGACTTTTTTCTTGTCCTCTTCGCAATGTTTCGCGGCCTTTGCCTTGACGGCGGCAAGTTCTTCCGCCGAAGGGTCGTCCTTGTCCTTTGTAAGTTCCCGCATGAGCCCTTCAGGGTTTCCCCCAAGAATTATATCCGTGCCCCTGCCGGCCATATTGGTTGCGATCGTGACCGCGCCGTTTCTGCCGGCCTGCGAGATTATTTCCGCCTCACGCTCGTGATATTTGGCGTTGAGCACGGAATGGGGGATGCCTTTTTTACGGAGCATCTGGGAGAGGACCTCGGATTTCTCAATGGAGATGGTCCCCACGAGGACAGGCTGTCCTTTTTTGTTCAGGTCCTCTATTTCTTCTGTAATGGCCCTGAACTTTGCCTGCTCATTTTTGTATATGGAGTCCTGGTAGTCGTTTCTTATCATGGGCCTGTGAGTGGGGACAATAGTTACGTCAAGGTTGTATATCTGGCCGAATTCTGCAGCCTCTGTATCCGCCGTGCCGGTCATGCCCGCAAGCTTGTTGTACATGCGGAAATAGTTCTGGAAGGTAATGGTGGCAAGCGTCTGGTTTTCGTTTTCGATCTTGACCCCCTCCTTCGCCTCTATGGCCTGGTGCAGACCGTCGGACCACCTCCGGCCCGGCATAAGACGGCCCGTAAACTCATCAACTATAACAACTTCGCCGTCCTTGACTACGTAATCCACGTCACGTTTATACATGTGATGGGCCCTCAGGCCCTGAAGCACGTGGTGCACTATTTCGATGTTGGCCTGGTCATACAGGTTGCCCAGGCCTAGCAAATGCTCCGCCTTGGAGTTGCCTTCATCCGTAAGGACAACGCTTTTGTTCTTTTCCTCGAGGGTAAAGTGCTCCTCAAGCTTGAGGCTGGGAATTATCCTGTTTATCTTGTAATATTTGTCGGTGGACTCTTCCGAGGGGCCGGAGATTATAAGCGGCGTGCGGGCCTCATCTATAAGTATGCTGTCTACCTCATCCACGATCGCATAATTGAGTTCCCTCTGGGTGTACTGGGAGATATCGTATTTCATGTTATCTCTCAGGTAATCGAACCCGAACTCGTTATTTGTGCCGTAGGTGATGTCCGCCCCATAGTTCTCCTGGCGCTGCTCATCGGTAAGGCCGTGCACTATTACTCCTACCTTGAGGCCGAGCATTTCATAAACGGGCCGCATCCAGTGGGCGTCCCTCGTGGCGAGGTAGTCGTTTACGGTGACCACATGCACGCCCCTTCCGTCCAGGGCGTTTAAGTAAACGGGCAGGGTGGCCACGAGGGTTTTGCCCTCACCGGTTTTCATTTCTGCTATCTTGCCCTTGTGCAAAACGATGCCGCCTATGAGCTGCACGTCAAAATGCCTCATTTCGAGAGCGCGTTTTGAGGCCTCTCTTGCGACGGCGAAGGCCTCGGGAAGGAGGTCATCAAGCGTCTCTCCGGCCTCGATCCGTTTTCTGAACTCATCGGTCTTGCCCGTGAGTTCCGGGTCTGAAAGCCGGGAAATGCCTGGTTCGAGTGAGTTGATTTTGTCCACGACCGGCAGATATGACTTGATCTCCCGTTCGTTTTTGGTGCCGAATATCTTACTTATCGCTTTTAGCATAATCTTTATAATAACATTTCAAATTAAAAAAACAGATTGGGCGGCGCCTTTGCAGACGATCTTCAGCCGCCGCTCATTTGCCGTTGCCGGTTTCCTGCATTCAGCTTTCGGAAAGTCTTTTTTTAAGCGCGGTGTGCCTGAGAGCGGTTTTGGAGTTTTTGACCGAAATGGCGAGGGCCTTTGGCTGGCCCAGGAGCATCATAAGCCGTTTTGCCCGCGTGACCGCGGTATAGAGCAGGTTTCTTTGAAGGAGCATGAAATGCTCCGTTACGACCGGCATTACCACTGCCGGATATTCGCTGCCCTGGCTTTTGTGCACGGAGGCCGCATACGCCAGCTGAAGCTCCTCGGTTTCGGAGGGGGTGTAACCCACGTGCCTGCCGTAAAAGTTCACGGTTATGGCGCCTTTTTTTATTTCCATTATCCTGCCTATATCGCCGTTAAAAACGTCCTTCTCGTAATTGTTCCTCGTCTGCATTACCTTATCCAGCGTTCTGAAAATGCCGTTTTGCTCGCCTGTTTTGTTTAAAGCCGCCTGGAGCGTCCTGTTGAGGTTAGAAACCCCAAGCACGCCTTTGTGCATGGGTGAAAGCACCTGGATGTCCCGGAAAGGGTCGAACCCCCGCGCAGGAAGGGTCTTCGTGCAGAGTTCCACTATTTTTTCAAGCACGGACTGCGATTCCTCGATCTTTAAAAAATGGAAATCATCTCCATGGAAAAAAGGCATCTCACCGCTGTTTATTTTGTGGGCGTTTACCACTATCATGCTTTCTTTCGATTGCCTGAATATCTCGTCCAGTCTTTCGGTCGGTATGGTCCCGGAGGCGATCATGTCCCCAAGAACATTACCCGGCCCCACGGATGGCAGCTGGTTCGAGTCTCCCACCATTATAAGGCCGCACTTGGGCGGAAGCGCGGCCATCATGCGCGCCATAAGATTCGTGTCTATCATGGAGCTTTCATCGAGGATAACCAGGTCCGCGTCAATGGGATAGAGCCTGTTTCGCCTGAACCCCTGTGCGGGCGTATATTCAAGCAGCCGATGTATGGTCTTTGCGTCCTCAAGCGAAAGTTCGGAGAGCCTTTTTGCGGCCCGTCCGGTTGGGGCGGCAAGAAGCACTTTTTTACCGCACCGTTTGTATATTTTAAGGATCGCCTTCACTATGGTGGTTTTTCCTACGCCGGGCCCTCCGGTTATGATGAAAGCCTTCTCGCTGACAGCGCCCTTTACGGCCTGCACCTGTTTTTGCGAGAGCCCGAACGGCAGCTCTTTCTGGACCCAGCCCACCGCCTCTGATATTTCTTTTTCTTTTATGCCCCCTTTGGCATTAATGAACGTTTTCAGGCCGGACGCCACGTCTGTTTCCGCATCGTGAAGGTCTTTCAGGTATACAGCGCCGGTATTGTCATTTCCGCCGCCGGCGTTTTTATCGATGATTATTTTCCCGCGTTCCCGAAGTGAGGCTGCGGCCCTTACAAGATTATCCCCTGGGATCGAGAGGGCCTTTTCGGCCTCATCTACCAGCCGGTCATAAGGATAATAAACATGGCCTTCATCGGAGAGCCTTTCCAGCATATAGAGTATGCCCGCCTCGGCGCGGAAAGGAGAGTCCTTTGGAATGCCGGTCCTGGATGCGATCGCGTCGGCTTTGATGAAACCTATGCCGGAAACCTCTTCGGCCAGCCTGTAAGGGTTTGCCTTCAGCACCTCGATGGAGTTCCCTCCGTATTGTTTGTATATCTTCATGGCATACGCGGGGCTGATCTCATATTCCTGGAAGGCTATCATCATCTCCTTCAATTCTTTCTGGTCCTTCAGAGATCTTTTGAGTCCCGCTATTTTTTTTGAGCCGATGCCCCCTACCTCCGAAAGCCTGGACGGGTCATCATCGAGGACCTTCATTGTTTCGGCCCCGAATTTCCGGACTATCTTTTTGGCCATTACAGGGCCTATACCCTTTACCAGTCCGGATGCAAGATATCTTTCGATTGCCTGGGCGGAGTGAATCGGAAGGATTTCATAATTGGCGGCCTTGAGCTGGTTGCCGTATTTGGGGTGTTGTTCCCATTTGCCCTCTATCCGCAGCATCTGGCCCGCATGGACCTGCGCGAAATTCCCTGTTACCGTGACCAGATCTTCCTGTCCTGACGGCTGCTGCCCGGATAACGGCTCAATGTTCAGCTTTATAACCGCATAGTAATTGTCCGGGTTGTAAAAAACGACCCGTTCGACGCTTCCCCTGATTTCAGCCTTCATATTAGTTATAATATAAGCTATATGCGGAGATAGTGGAGGGCTTCATGCCCGATTTTAAAGGACCGCTCTTCTGAAAATCAATTTTTCAAATTTATTTTAAAAAAGGTTGACAAAGTTTCAGGACTTCATGTAAGTTAATAAAGTTGCTCTTTGAAAAGACTAGACTAAAAAGTGCGTAGCACCCAGTTAATTCGAAAAGTTCGATGAGTTACAATGAGAGTTTGATCCTGGCTCAGAACGAACGCTGGCGGCGTGCCTAACACATGCAAGTCGGACGCTTCACATTGGGCCACGGAGTCCATTTCTGGAAGGAAGTGGGTT
>JAKAEG010000331.1 GCA_021819985.1 Nitrospirota bacterium
CGCCCTTTCGGAACTTTTATTCCGCTGTCCCTGCTGTCACCGGGAATTCAGGAGATAGGTGGTATATATGAGCGCTTATGACACAGTAGTACTAGTGTAGCTGGCGAGCAGTTCGAAATTGCGTTGTAGCTATCCTTCCTTGTGTTAAGTGCTCCGGGTTTTTTATAATATGCAGATATGGACGCAGTGGTGATCATCCCTGCCAGATACCTTTCAAGCCGTTTCCCCGGCAAACCCCTTGCAACCCTCAAAAACAGGCCCCTTCTTCAGCATGTATATGAAAAAGCCAAAAGCTGCCGTCTGGCCAAGGATGTAATAATCGCCACCGACAGCGACGAGATCCTGAAGGCGGCCCGCTCCTGGGGGGCAAAGGCGGTAATGACATCGAAGGCGCACCCTTCCGGCACGGACAGGGTGGCCGAGGCGGCCAAAGGAGTCAATGCCGGCATAATCGTAAACCTGCAGGGGGACGAGCCTGTCATAAGACCGGAAATGATTGATGATGTTATAATGCTCATGGCCGATGCCTCCGCCGATATTGGCACGCTGGTCCGCAGGATAGAGACTGTGGAAGAGTTCCGTGACCCCAATGTCGTAAAAGCGGTGTTTGACAAAGCGGGCCGGGCGCTTTATTTTTCGCGCTCTCCCATTCCGTTTCCCAGGGATGGGGAAGAAGGTTTTTTGCCTCAAGCCTACAAGCATATAGGTATGTACGCCTATCGCAGGGAGAGTCTTTTCAGGCTTTCGGGTCTTGGGCCCACCAGCCTGGAGCAGGTCGAAAAACTGGAGCAGCTCCGGGCGCTTGAAAACGGCATGATAATAAAAGTGAAGGAAAGCGAGTTCGATTCAATAGGGGTGGATACCCCTGAAGACCTTGAGAAGGTGGAAAAATGGCTAAGTTCATATTCGTAACCGGGGGAGTAGTTTCGGCGCTGGGCAAAGGAATAGCGGCAGCGGCCTCAGGGGCCATCCTTGAGAGCATGGGGCTCAAGGTCACGCTCCAAAAGCTGGACCCATACATAAATGTCGACCCCGGCACGCTCTCCCCATTTCAGCACGGAGAGGTTTTCGTAACGGACGACGGGGCGGAAACCGACCTGGACCTTGGCCATTACGAGAGGTTCACGCACGCAAAGACTGCCAAAGGCAATAATTTCACAAGCGGAAAGATCTATTACAACGTCATCTCCAAAGAGAGGCGCGGTGATTATCTTGGCGACACCGTCCAGGTGGTCCCGCATATAACAGATGAGATCAAGCAGGCGATAAAATCCGTGGCCGAAGGCTATGACGTAGTGCTTGTGGAGATAGGCGGCACAGTAGGCGATATAGAGGGGCAGCCTTTCCTTGAAGCCATAAGGCAGATGCGCTATGACGTAGGCAGGGAAAACGTCTTTTACATGCACCTGACGCTGGTGCCGTATATCGGGGCGGCCGGAGAGCTTAAGACCAAGCCGACCCAGCACAGTGTTATGAAGCTGAGAGAAATAGGTATCCAGCCCGACATTCTCCTGTGCCGTACGGACCGCCCGCTGCCGGATGGGGTAAAAAAGAAAATAGCCCTTTTTACCAACGTGGACAAGGAGTCCGTTATCGCGGCCCAGGATGTGGAGCACATATACGAGGTGCCCCTGATGCTGGAGAAGGAAGGCCTGTCCGCCTGTTTAACGAAAGGCCTGGGCCTGCCCGAAAAAACGCCTGAACTCGATGTCTGGCGGCACGTTGTCGAAAACCTGAAAAAGCCCTCTGGCCGCGTATCTATTGCGGTGGTGGGCAAGTATATCGGGCTCAAAGATTCCTACAAAAGCCTGACGGAGGCGCTCACTCACGGCGGCATCGCCAATAACGCGTCAGTCCATATAGAGTGGGTGGACTCTGAAGAGATAGAGGCGCACGGCCCGGAGAAATTCCTTTCCGAGGTGGACGGCATCCTTGTGCCTGGCGGGTTCGGCTACAGGGGGATAGAAGGCAAGATAGAGGCCATACGTTTTGCCCGCGAAAAAAAGATACCGTTTTTTGGCATATGCCTGGGAATGCAGTGCGCCGTTATCGAATACGCAAGGAATGTCTGCGGCCTCAAGGCAAACAGCGCCGAATTCGACACCAGCTGCCCGGAACCGGTCATATACCTGATGGAGAAATGGTTCAATTTCAGAAAAGGCAGTTTCGAGATAAGAGATTTAAATTCGGACCTGGGCGGCACGATGCGCCTTGGCGCTTACCCCTGTGTCCTCAGGGAAGGCACCAATGCCTTCGCGGCTTACGGGGTAAGGGAACTGTCGGAGCGCCACAGGCACCGTTATGAGTTCAACAATAACTACAGGGGGGTACTTGACGGCAACGGCTTGAAGATCAGCGGCACGAGCCCGGACGGCGAACTGGTCGAGATCGTGGAGATACCGGAGCACCCCTGGTTCCTGGGTTGCCAGTTCCACCCGGAATTCAAGTCGCGCCCCACGGAACCACATCCACTTTTTAAAGCCTTCATCGGTGCTGCCCTGAAAGAAAAACGCTCTCTGTTCCCATTGCCCGGCAAGCCGTCTGAAAAAGAGGGGTCTTTGGACGGCGGCGGCAACGGGACACAGGAAGAAAAAGACAAAAAAAGCAAGAAAATTTCCGATGAAGACCGCAAAAGTAAAGATACTCAATGAGGAAATAGGCGGAGACGGCCCGCTTCTGATAATCGCCGGCCCCTGCGTTATAGAAAGCAGGGAAGTGGTGTTCCATACGGCAAGTAGGCTCAAGGAAATCTGCTCCTCGCTTGGGCTCCCATTTGTCCTTAAAAGCTCCTACGACAAGGCAAACAGGAGTTCCGTTACCTCCTTCAGGGGGCCGGGCCTGCAGCAGGGGCTAAAAATACTGGAGGAGGCAAGGGCATCCTTCGGCGTTCCGGTCATCTCGGACGTGCATTCGGTGGCAGAGGTGGAGCCCGCGGCCCGTGCGCTCGATGCCCTTCAGATACCGGCTTTTCTTTCCAGGCAGACCGATCTGCTACTTGCGGTGTCGAACACAGGGAAACCGGGAAACATTAAAAAAGGGCAGTTTTTGTCTCCGCAGGAGATGGGAAACGCGGTGGAGAAGTTCACCTCGACGGGCAACCGTTCCCTCATGCTTACGGAACGGGGCTCGGCCTTCGGGTATAATAATCTGGTCGTCGATATGAGGGGGATACCCATCATGAAGAGTTTCGGGTATCCGGTTATCTTTGACGCCACTCATAGTGTGCAGCTGCCAGGCGGACAGGGTATGCGGTCCGGCGGACAGAGAGAATTCGCGCTCACATTGGCCAGGGCGGCGGTGGCCGCCGGGGCTGACGGGATTTTCATGGAAGTGCATCCGGAGCCGGAAAAAGCCCTCTGTGACGGGCCGAATATGATAGTCCTCGAAGACGTTTATGATTTC
>JAKAEG010000027.1 GCA_021819985.1 Nitrospirota bacterium
AGTCAAATTGGATACCCGATTAATACCCCGGGAGTGACGTCTATAATAAGGTGATAGACTTGGGGTAAAGGTCTTTTGAAAAGAGCCGTAACGACTGAAAATGGATTCCCGCGTAGGCGGGAATGAGTGAAAGCCGCCTGTTTGCCGGTAACAGATCCATTTAAAAGGAGTCCAGCCATGACCAGCCGTATCATAAAAAATTTCATAGCCGCAGTCCTTGCCATCTGCATTTTGGGTTTGTCCTCGTCAGGATACGCCCCGAAGATCCTCAAAGGCAACTCACAACAAAACTCCGTCTCCGTCCTGGAATACCATAACGGCCCAAAAAGAGACGGTGTCTATATAGATAGAACCATTACCAAATCCTCCGCGCGTTCTTTTCATTTGGACCCCTCATTCAAGGCCAATATCAAAGGCGCGGTTTACGCCCAGCTGCTGTATGTATCCAAGGGCGGTGGCAAGGGCGTGATAATAGCGGCAAGTGAGGAAAATGAGGTTTCAGCTTTTGACTCGGTCACCGGCAAAACGCTCTGGAAACGGGACCTTGGCGCTCCGGTGCCCTTATCAGACCTGCCCTGCGGCAATATTGACCCGCTGGGGGTTACCGGCACGCCGGTCATAGACAAATCGTCCGGCACGATATACCTGGACGCCATGACAACCCCGGATGGCGGCCATACAAAAAAACATCTGGTATATGCCATCTCACTCAAGGACGGCTCGGTCGTTCACGGCTGGCCGGTGGATGTATCGGCCGGGGTGAAATTCGGAAAGATCAGATTCGAATCCGGGCTTCAGAACCAGCGCGGCGCGCTCACCTTTTTTAAAGGAACGGTTTACGTGCCTTACGGCGGGCATTATGGCGACTGCGGAAATTACAGGGGATGGCTGATAGGCCTACAGGCATCAGACCCGTCCTCTCCAAAATCCTGGGCCACCGGCTCCTATGGCGCGGGAAGCTGGGCGCCGGGCGGTGTGGCTTCGGATGACGGAAAGCTTTTTATTTCAACCGGCAATCAAAAAGACGCGAAAAAAGAAAAGTGGTCCGGCGGCGAGGCTGTCATTCGATTCAGCCCCGGCCCGGTGTTCAGCGGAAAATCCGCCGATTATTTTACCCCAAAGAACTGGGAGGAACTGGACAGCGGCGATATCGACCTTGGCGGCACGGGGCCGGTCATGATTAATCTGCCCGGATCGAAACCAAAAAGATCCAAACTCGTGCTGGTATTGGGTAAGGACGGCAAGATATACCTGCTCGACAGGAATGAGCTTGGCGGAAAAGGCGGGCAGGCGGCAGCAGTGGAAGTTGCATCAAACGCGGTCATCGGCGCGGCGGCGGCATACACCACATCGCACGGCACATATGTGGTCTTTAAAGGTAAGGGCATCCATTGCCCTTCCGGCCAGTCTGGCGACCTTACCGCGGTGCGGCTGACGGCGGGCTCGCCGCCTTCTGCCCGGGTCGCCTGGTGCGCCAACCAGCACGGGAAGGGCTCGCCGATGGTGACCACCACCGACGGGCATTCCGAGGCGATTGTGTGGAGCGTCGGGGCAGAGGGCGACAACCGGCTCCACGGCTTTGACGGCGACACCGGACGGGTGGTCTACGCAGGTAGCGGCTCTATTGGCCGTGTGCGGCGGTATCAGACACCGGTTCTTGCCGGGGGGCGAATATATATAGCGGCCGATGGCGTTATAAAGGCGTTTAAGAGATGAAAAAACCGCTGAATCCCGCCTTGTCCCCCTGAAATAAAGTTTTCCCGTAAAGATGACGATAATAAAAACGGAATGTCCCGTAAAGAGGGGGTTTTTTTTAATGTGAGGTGCTTTTTTTATTGAGAGACCTTAATACAGACAGGGAAGTTCTGTCCGGGGGCCAAAGGGAGCTTGAGGAGGCCTATGCCCACCTCAGAAAAGTGCATTCCCAGATGCTCCAGCAGGACAAGATGGCTTCTATCGGGCAGCTCGCGGCCGGTGTGGCGCACGAGATCAACAATCCCGTTGGATTCATCATGAGCAATCTTAATTCCCTGCAGAGATATTCCTGCCGGATAATGGAGTTCCTGGATGCGCAGTCGGCGGCAGTATCAGAACTTATGCACGGGGAAAAAGGACAGCGCGGGGAGATCGCAAAAAAGATCGAGCGGCTCAGGCAAGATGCGAAGATCGATTTCATAATGGAGGACATGAGCAAACTCATAAAAGAGTCCCTGGAAGGCGCCGAAAGGGTGAAGAATATCGTACTGGACCTGAAGGGCTTTTCGCGGTCCGAAGAGTCGGAATTAAAGCCAAATGATATAAACGCCGGCATTGAAAGCACCATAAATATAGTCTGGAACGAGCTGAAGTACAAGGCGGCTCTTAAAAGGCATTACGGAGATATCCCTCTGACCAGGTGCAATCTTGGCCAACTTAACCAGGTATTCATGAACCTGCTGATGAATGCCGTTCAGGCGATAAAGGACAACGGGGAGATAACCGTACGCACATGGGCGGACGGCGGTAATATTTATATCGCCGTTTCCGATACCGGCTGCGGCATCCCGGAACAGAACCTCGGCCGCATTTTCGATCCCTTCTTCACGACCAAGGAAGTGGGAAGCGGGACCGGCCTGGGACTGAGCATGTCCTACGACATAATAAAGGAACACAAGGGTGACATCAAAGTGGAAAGCCGGATGGGTGAGGGGTCTACGTTCACCGTAAGGCTTCCAATAACAAGTTAAAAAATAGAAAATAGAAAATGAAACAGAATAAGGAAAAAATAAAAATACTCCTGGTGGACAACGAACGCAATATCCTGAACGCCATAGCGCGCCTGTTCATGGATGAGGATTATGAAATACTGACAGCGGTTTCCTGCCAGGAGGGGCTGGAGATATTAAAGGGAAACCATGTGCAGATCGTAATGAGCGATTACCGGATGCCGTTTTTCAACGGAGTGGAATTCCTTAGGCAGGTGCGGAGCATGCACCCGGAAACAATAAGGATCGTTTTGTCCGGCTATGCGGATTCAGGGGCGATCGTTGCTGCCATAAATGAGGGTGAAATTTACAAGTTCATTCCCAAACCCTGGAATGACGATGAACTCAAAATAACCGTAAAAAACGCGCTGGAGCGCTATTTTCTTTATAAGGAAAACATAGAGCTTACGCGTGACCTGAAGAAAAAGAACAGGGAACTGACAGGGCTTAACAGGGAACTGGAAAAACTCCTTGCGGAAAAATCCGCCCGTCTGGAATTCGAAGGGATGATCGCGACGGTATTCCAGGACATAGTGGAAATGGTCCCCATGGGGATACTCGGGGTGGACCCCGATGACATGGTTGTCCTTTGCAATCCGGCATGGCAGGAGCTTTCGGGGAAAATTTACTGCGGGCTCGGTGAAAAGGTACATGGGGGGATGCCTGGCGATGTGGCCGGGGTCGTAAAAATATTGAAGGAAGATGAAGCGGGAAAAATAACGGTACGCACACAGATAAACGGCATAAATGGCACACTGCTGGGCTCCGTAATGAAAGGAAACGGCAGAAACGGAACAATACTCGCCTTTATCCCGGATATGTGCGAAGGGTCTGATGGCGGCAACTGAAAAAAGAAAGCCCCGTGTGCTCCTGGTGGATGACGAGGAGAACGTCCTTAACTCCATCAAAAGGCTCCTTTTTGACGAGGACCTCGAAGTATTCACGGCTGTTTCCGGAACTGCCGGACTTGATATTCTAAAGGAATATGAAATAGCGGTAATTATTTCCGACCAGAGGATGCCGCAGATGAGCGGAGCGGAGTTTCTCTCCCGCGCGGAAAAGATATCCCCGGATACGGTCAGGATAATACTTACGGCTTACGCCGATACGACTTCCGCTATCGAGGCCATAAACGAGGGCGGGGTCTACAGATATATAAGCAAGCCCTGGAAGGACAGGGAACTGTCCGGCATAATAAGGCAGTCCGTACAAAGATATCACCTGCTGCGCGAAAACAGGCTGGTGGCTCTGTTGACTTTAAAACAGAATAAAGAGCTTAAGACCTGGAGCGAAGAGCTGGAGAAGCACATCAAACAGCAGACGCTCGATATCAACAACCAGAACCTGGAACTTCAAAGGCTCAATGAACGGCTCCGGTCGAGATTAAAAGATTTTCTTCGCGTCTTTTCAAACCTTATTGAACTCAGGGGCAAAGGTGTCTCCAGCCACTCCAATAATGTATCGATGATATCAGGCGAGCTGGCGCGAATGACCGGACTTCCCGAACAGGAGACGGAAACAATCAGGACCGCCGCTCAACTGCACGATATAGGGAAAATAGGCGCCCCCGATGTTGTTCTTATTAAGGACCCCTGGGAGTTGGAGCCGGAAGCGGCGCGGGAGTACAGAAGGCATTCTATACGGGGACAGGCGGCGCTTGCCGCGCTTGAGGAGTTCAATGAGGCAGGCGTTCTTATAAGACATCATCATGAGGCCTGGAACGGCAGCGGTTTTCCGGACGGACTTAAAAAAGACGGTATCCCCTTCGGGGCCAGGATAATCGCGATCGCCGATATGTTTGACCGGCTGTTCAGGAAATCCGGGCTGTTGGGACTTAAGGATGTTTTAAAAAAGATAAAAAATGATTCAGGAAAACTCTTTGACCCGCAATTGTATGCGCCTCTTGAGCAGCTGGTCATTGCGAGAGGGCGCGATTTTATGTGCGATCCCCCGGAAGAGGATGAAATAGAGCTGTGCATGGATGCCCTTGAGCCCGGGATGGCGCTCTCGAGGGACCTGCACAGCGGCACGGGACTGCTTTTGCTTGGAAGGGGCTCGGTCCTGAACAAGTCCAGTCTGGACGTATTGAAAAAATACTATAACCTGGACCCGTCCCAGGGGGGCTTTTTCATAAAGAGAAACGCAAAAAAAACCAAGGATGGCCCGTTTTAATGCAACTGCAAGGATTACACGCGTATCATCCTGATGTAATTTTCAATGCTCCTGTCATATGTCTTTTCGTATTCGGCGTTGAAGTAGCAGGCCGGAAGTTCGCCGTTGTCCCTGTGGTGGGCCAGGCATAAACAGCATTTCCCTTTTTTGCTGCAAGCGTAAGTGCAGTTGCAGCGCGCCTTGTTCTTTTCTACAGTGCATTCCATGGCATGCCTTCGCTAAACATATTTGATAGATTGGACCCGGATCAGAAACTATTTTCCTATACAGAACTCGTTGAATATCATGGCCAGGATGTCATCCGTGCTGACCTCTCCGGTAATGCTGCCAAGCTCCCGGAGCGCCTCCGAAAGCTCAAGTGAAATTATCTCGGCAGGCAGGCCCGAGCCGATTGCCTCGATCGCCCTGCCCAGCGCACGGAAAGCTGTATCCAGCGCCGTTTTATGCCGGAGACTGGTGATAAGGAGGCCCGCTTCGTGCGAGGGGCCTTTCCGTCTGAAATTTTCAACTATCAACTGTTTTAACTCTGCTATCCCATCGCCTGTTTTGGCCGATATGCTCACCGCCGGCCAGCCGTCAGTTGTCGTATTCGCTTCTGTTTCTTTAAATCCGTTTGCCCATTGCAGGTCTTTTTTGTTAATTACGAGGATGCTCTTTTTGCCATGCGCTTTTATCCTGTTGATTATCCAAAGGTCCTGTTCTTCTATCCCGGCGCTTCCGTCCAGTACACAGAGCACCAAGTCCGCCTCTTCCAGCGCGGAAAGGCTCCTTTTAACGCCTTCCTGTTCAGGCCTGTCCCTGGCCTCTCTTATCCCTGCCGTATCCATTATCTTGAGGGCGTAGCCGCCAAGATTAATGTATTCGGATATTACATCCCTGGTCGTGCCCGGAATTTCGGTCACTATGGCGCGTTCCTGGCTCAACAGGGCGTTAAGGAGAGAGGATTTTCCCACGTTCGGTTTGCCAAGGATCGCTGTCTTGATGCCGTCTTTCAGGAATTTCCCTTCCTCGTAACTATCTGAAAGGGTCCTTAGTCTTTTTGCCAGTTGTTCGAGCGGTCCCATTATTTTGGCAAGCTCATCGGGCTCGATCTCTTCTTCCGGAAAATCTATCGAGGCCTCAAGGTGGGCGCAGATACGGGCAAGTTTTCCGGTCTCTTCTTTTATCCTGCCGCCAAGCCCGCCTTTAAGCTGCGCCAGAGCGGCCCTTCCGGCCTCATCGGATTTGGCCTGGATAAGCGAAAGTACGGCCTCGGCCTGGGTGAGGTCGATCCTTCCGTTAAGGAAGGCCCTCTTGGTGAACTCCCCCGGCAGGGCAAGGCGCGCCCCAAGG
This sequence comes from Nitrospirota bacterium, assembly GCA_021819985.1. Classification (GTDB taxonomy): domain Bacteria; phylum Nitrospirota; class Thermodesulfovibrionia; order Thermodesulfovibrionales; family JdFR-88; genus JAKAEG01. Next base: position 6,249 of record JAKAEG010000027.1, read on the forward strand.
CGCAAGGCAAGCTCTATCGTCCTTGCCAGGGGCTGCGCGCCCCCGTGGCAGTTGATCTCTACAATGTCTTGGCGGGTGTAGGTGTTTGGAGCGCGCATGACAGCTATGAGGACCTCGTCGATCTGCTCTCCCGTTTCCGGATCTGTTATGAAACCGTAAAGCATCAGGCGCGTTTTTATTGCGCCAATATTTATTTTATTTTCTTTTTCTTTATTTCTTGCGCCAGGCGGAGGGGAGAAAATCCTTTTGGCTATGGACAGGGCCTCAGGGCCGCTCAGGCGGACTATTCCTATTCCCCCTTCTCCGGGCGGCGTGGATATGGCCGCTATTGTGTCTTCGTCATGCATAATATAAAATTAATCGAAATTTGGCCGTATTGTCCAATGTTTGGCCGTGTTGTCCAATCTAGGGAAGGTTTTCAGAACCTGTTTGAGAAAGGTTCTTTCTAAAAAATTTTAAATTGAAACCAAGGCTCAGTCAGAATTTCCTTTTCGACCCGTCCATACTAAGGTGCATAGCCGATGCCGCGGGCATCTTGCCGGATGACGTGGTGGTCGAGATAGGCCCCGGGCTTGGCACCCTCACAAAAGAACTTCTAAATAGAGCGGGCAGGGTGATTGCCATAGAGTTCGATGAAAAGCTTTATCGCGCTCTCAAGGAAAAAGAAGACCCTGGCAGGTTCGAAATATTCCATGACGACGCCCTTAAATTTCCATATAATGAGCTTGGGCAATTCAAGGTAGTCGCAAACATCCCTTATCACATCACAACGCCAATAATATTCAGGCTCCTTGAGGAAAAGGGGCTCCGATCGATGACGCTTACAATACAAAAGGAAGTGGCCCGGAGGATCGCAGCCAGGCCCGGCGGCAAGGATTACGGGGTCCTCTCGCTTTCCGTGCAGTACAGGGGAAACCCGCGCATCGCCTTTACAATTTCAAAGGGAGCATTCAGGCCCGTCCCCAAGGTGGACTCCGCCTGTATACGCATTGATATATATAAAAAGCCGCCCGTTCAGGTGCAGGATGAAAAACTCCTCTTTGCGCTAATAAGGGGGGCTTTCTCCCAAAGGCGAAAAACTATCGAAAACGGGATAAAAAAGCTTTGCTCAAATCCGGCTGAAGCCCTGAAAAAAGCCGGTATCGACCCCAAAAGAAGGCCCGAGACCATGAGCATGGATGAATTCGCGCGGCTCAGTGATGAAGTGGGGAAATTAGAGCAATGAAACTCAGTCGAACATTTTCAGCCATTCATCGAAAATCCTTAGCTTCTCCTCCCCATAGCGCCTGATGGACGCCCTTACTTCCTCAGTCGATTTTTCCTTTAACGGGTCTTTTCCCTTCGAGTAGAATTTGTCCGCAAAGCATATGATCACCTCCTCGATGCTCCGGGGCGTCATGTCTCTTTCAGGTACCGGTATATTCTGCTGCCTTATATCATTTATGGTCAGGCCCACTCCTACATGCCTTTCGGCAACAAGGGCATGCCTTGGCAGCCCCTCTTTTTCCAGCAATTGCCTTCCAAGGTATCCATGACAGATATAAGGCTTTACGCCAAAACAGCCGATCTTTGGAGCATGGGTTAAAAAGACGCCGATATCGTGAAGCATGGCAGCCTGCCGGATGAAATCCTCATCCACGGCTCCGCCTGATCTTTTGACAGCCTGTGCCGCCTGAAGCGCCTTTTCAGTCACTTTTTCCGAATGGGCGATGAGCAGGGCATGGGCAAGCGAGCCAGGGGGGTAATACTTTTCAAGCAGTTTAAGCGGGTCCATATCCCGTTTAGTTTAGCAAATTGAAATTATCCCGTTTTTCAGGTATCCTAAATCTATATCGAAACAGGCTTTGGAGGTTATGAATGTTCACAATAACAGATGCCGCCGCCGATAAGGCGAAGGAGTTGTTAAAGGCCGAGGGCAAAGAAAATTTTGGTCTCAGGGTGTACACCGTACAAGGCGGTGGCTGAGGCTGTGGACCTTCCTATGGAATAGGAATAGAAGAGAAGGCTGGCCACGATGATGAGGTTGTGGAGAAAAACGGTCTGAAGGTGTATATAGACTCAAAGACTTCCGGGGGCCTGATGGGTATGCTGATGGACTTTGTGGAGGAGAATGGAAGCTCGGGTTTCGTGCTCAAGGGCCAGACAGCCGGTCCCGCGCATGACTGCTCAAGCTGCGGGCATTAACCAAAAAACCTGATGTTCCCTTATCAAAGACCCAGAAGACTCAGAGCTAACGAAACGATCCGGAGGATGCTGAGGGAGACCTCCCTCAGCCCTTCGGATTTTATTTATCCCCTGTTCGTAGTGGAAGGCAAGGGCGTAAGGAAAGAGATATCCTCCATGCCCGGCTGCTACCAGGAATCCATCGACAAGGCCATTGAGAACGCGAAAGAGGCAAAATTGCTGGGGGTTCCGGCCATAATCCTTTTCGGCATCCCGGAGCACAAGGATGAAGTGGGTTCCGGGGCCTATGACGAAAACGGGATAATACAGCGGGCCATAAAAGAGCTTAAGAACGCCATCGCCGAACTCTACGTGATAACGGATGTGTGCCTCTGCGAATACACAAGCCATGGGCACTGCGGCGTGATCAGGGATGGCGACGTCGTGAACGATGAGACTGTGGACCTGCTGGCCAAAGAGGCCCTTTCCCACGCCCGCTCCGGGGCGGATATGGTCGCCCCTTCGGACATGATGGACGGCAGGGTAGGGGCGATAAGAGACGCACTGGACGAGGGTGGTTTCAGCAATGTGCCGGTCATGAGCTACGCGGCCAAATACGCCTCCGCTTTTTACGGGCCGTTCAGGGAGGCCGCCGAGTCCACTCCGCAGTTCGGCGACAGGCGCTCCTACCAGATGGACCCCCCAAACAGGAGAGAGGCCATGAGGGAGGTTGCCCTTGATATAGACGAGGGGGCCGATATTATAATGGTAAAACCGGCACTGGCTTACCTAGACATCATATCGGATGTCAGGAATAATTTCGATGTCCCGGTGGCGGCCTATAGCGTAAGCGGCGAGTACAGCCTCATAAAAGCGGCGGGAAAGCTTGGGTGGGTGGATGAAAATCGGGTCATGCTGGAATCCCTTACCTCGATAAAGCGCGCCGGAGCCGACCTTATCCTAACTTATTTCGCGAAGGACGCGGCAAAGCTCCTGAACGGCTAAAATAGATTTCAAAAAACAAAAAACCCGATGGTTTTAACCCATCGGGTTTTTTGTTGTATTTAATCTTATTTCCTGGGTTCGATCTGCCCCCGTATCTCGCCGTCGGGGTTGGTTTTTGTGTGGACGTTCACGTATGTGCCGCCGGTTTTTATCTCATCTACGAGGTCCTTGACGGTTTTTCCTTGGAACGGGCCCATCAGGTCGCTTTTAGTTATTTTCCCTTTGGCCAGCATGCCGCTGAACTTACCTTTTCTGGTTTTGACATTAAGCATCGCTATAGGGGGGCCGCTTTTCCCTTTCGCCCCCATGTGTATGTGGGCCATGGTTACATCCTCGATGTCCTTCACGTGGACCATATACGTGATCTCTCCCGTCTTCATGTTCACGTGGAAATAGGCAGCCCCGGTGGCCTTGGCCGTTACAGGGGGTGTCTCCTGGGCTCCAGACAGCTTTGCCGAAAAATACATCTTCCCGTGGGCGGCGGCGAGGGCCGTAAACATGAGGAGCGCGGCAACCATGTACATGGCTATCCGAAATCGCGTAATAAAAGACTTAAACATCTCTTTTCCCATTTTTTTGTCCTCCGGATTGGTGTTCAGCTTTTCTACCTATTTTTTAGTATAGGTTTCAGGCAGTGTCAAGCGAATTTGAAAAGCGGGGACGAAGGGAAAATTTCCAACTCTAAAGAAGCCCTCGTTCCAGAAAGCTGTAATACCCTTTCTTCGATATGATCAGATGGTCGTGGACTTTAAGCTGGAGGCTTTTGGCCGCCGTTTTCAGGGCTTCGGTAAGCAAAATGTCTTCTTTTGAGGGGTTGAAACTCCCGCTTGGGTGGTTGTGAACGAATATCATTGCCGTGGCTTTATAATGGAGGGCGCGCTCCATGACCTTCCGGGGGTAGACGACCGCCTGGTCGACGGTGCCTTCCTGTATCACCTCGTCCCCTACCATCTCGTTTCGCGCATTAAGAAAAATGGTGCGGAACTGTTCGTCCTTTAGGCCTTTCATCTCCGCCATGCAGTAATCGACAAGAGCTACGGTGCTGGAAATGGTCTTTTTTCTGATGAGGCTCCGTTTAAGATAAAGGCCCGTGCACGCCCTCAGAAGAGTTAGAAAAGTGGCCGAGTTTTCGCCCAGTCCCTTTATTTTTTCAAGCTCGCAGAAGGGGGCGTCCAGAACGCCGTCGAACCCCCCGAACCTGGCTATCAGTCCCTTGGCCAGCGGTTTTACGTCCTTTCTCGGAATGGCGTAGGTAAGCAAAAGCTCCAGAGCTTCGTATTCGCTAAAGCCCGCAAGCGATGTCTTTCTGAACCTTTCCCTAAGCCTTTTCCTGTGCAGCATGTAATGGGCATCATTGGCATTCTGCTCTTGCATGGACTATTATTGCCCTCCGCTTCAAAGTAAATTCAATTATCTTCGCTTTTTCCACTAAAAAATTGACGGCTAAAAAGTATTATAGAAGGTTTACCAGGAGGAGAAAAGCACCATCAGGTTGTGGGCCTCCTCTTTAAAGCCATCCGGAAATTTTTTGAGCTGCTCCTCTTTCCAGGTCTTTATATGCACCCCGTTTTTGTCGAATTCCGCTTTTACCGCTCCGTCCGTATCGGTCCTTAGAACCTTGCTACCGCAATCCGATAACGCCTGAATAGTATTCTCATGCCCTGAAAAAAAAGCTGTCCGGCCCCGGTCCCCGGGACTTATTACGGCTATTGCCGGATGCACCGCGGCGATAAAGGGACTACAGAGGTCCGTATCGGAGCCGTGATGCGGCACTTTGTAAATATCTGAATGGAGGATACCGGCAAGGCGGAGCATGTCCTGCTGGGCAAGCCTGCCGGTATCACCGGCAAAGAGGGCGCTTTTTCCCCATTGGTCTTCTATTTTCATTACAAGGGAGCTGTTATCCACCGCCTGCGGTTCAGGCCCATGCAGGGGGAAGAAATTTGCGTAAGGATGAAGTATGGTTATCCTGTACGAGGCCGCGCCTTTATTTTTTCGTCCTGAAAGCGGGCCCTCGATATATTCCCCGCGCGACAGGCATTTTTCAGGTATTTTTTCTGCTGAAAGTGGGAACATGTGCCCGGCCACCATAACTCCCTCATTAACCGTGATGCCGTTATCCCATACTTGGCCGATGCTGTAACGGTCGGCGAGATAGCCGGCTCCGCCCGCGTTACCATGGCGGGAATTGGTTAAAACGAGGTAATCTATCCGGTTTTTGCCCAGATAAGCAAGGAAATCGGAGGTTTCCCTGCCGTTTGTTCCCGTGTCTATCACCGCTGTCCTGCCATAGGGAAGCTCCGCCACCGCGGAATCCCCGGCCCCGGCATCGAGGAAAGTGATTCCAAGCGCGGGCGCCGAACACATGTGAACTCCAGCCCAGATAATGAAAGGCAAGACCGGGAAAGCCAGCCAGACCCGTTTTTTACTGTATAGCGATATGGCAAGCAACCCGTAGAACAGAAACAGAAGCCCTGCGGGAAACGCTGGCACCGGCGGGCAGACATGCGGGAGTGAGGAAAAAAATGTGCCATGTGCATCGAGACCGAAGCAAGCCAGCCCGAAAGAAAGGGAAACGGGTACCAGCCGGAAAGCAGGTAAATAAATCCGGACAATACGGCTACAGGCACAAGCAGGAAACCGGCAACCGGCACGACACACAGATTGGCCAGGGGTGATATGAGCTGCACCCTGTGGAAATAAAAAGCGATAAGCGGCATGAGCCCGGCCGTTATCGATAAGCTCAGTAAAAGGACCCTGAATATATATTTTTTTGCTTTTGTTACTTTCTTTGACGCTGGGGACAATCTGTTGCTTCCCTTGTTCTCGCCCGTGTCATTTCCAATTTTTAATTCTGAGGCGAAAAGCCCGATAAGAAGGACCGACAGGAACGACAGCTCAAAGGACAGGTTGCAGATGACATCCGGACGCCAAAGGACAAGAAGAAAAGCCGCGAATGCAAGTGTGGCCTGCCAGGCCCGCTTCCTTTCAATAAGAAGACCGGTCAGGAAAAAGCTTATCATTATAAAGGCCCTGAGCGCCGGGATCCGCATCCCCGATAACATAAGATATCCGGAAAGCAGAGGGAAACCGGCAAGCGCCGCGATCTGCACCGGGCTGATCTGCAAGGTCATTCTTTCCAGCCATTTAAGCGGAATGGTCCCTATCAATATTCGTATGATCAGAAATATGGAAAGGCTGAACAGGCCAAAATGCATACCGGCTATGCTAATAAGATGGGCAAGCCCGCAATTGCTGAAATCCCGGCGCGTCCGCCAATCGAGCATTGCGCGTTCCCCCATTGTTATGGACATCAGGAATCCCGCTTCATCTGCCGGGAAATTTTTTCCATAATATTCGCTGAGCCTGCTTCTCAAGCGCTCGTGCCATGGCGCGGCGCCGCAAGATATCACCCTCTGGACCTCCGCTTGGGGCTTTAAGGCGAAATCGGAAGCCCCCGGATTTTTCTGCCGGGCCGGCAGCGAAAGGCTTGCGTGCAGCCTGTACAGCCGCGCGGGCGAAAGCGGGATTTGCGTATAGATTCGGACCTCTTCAAAAGGAAAGGGATTTTTTTTCACCAACTTTTGATCTTCAGGATCCGGAAATGATATATCCGTTAGATGGAAGAGCTGGGAAAACCCGTACTTCTGCCTGACGGCAAGGGAGGCGTAGCCTGTTAAAGAGGCCTCGATATGTTTTTTTTGTGCGCTATATGCGGGCGGAGGCTGATATCTGTAAGCGGCGTACAGCCCGCCTGCCATGATGAGCGGTATTAAAAATAAAAAGGTTATTTTGTTTTTATTTTTATATTTAAAGCTGAGGAAAAGAAAAAGGCAAAGGCTAAAAAAAGCAGTTAAATAGGGGAGGTACTGCGCGCTTTTGAAAAGGGCCACCCCGCCTATGAATGAGACAAAAGCTGCCCATAACATATTAGAACCTATCTCAAAATCGCTTCTGGCTGCAAGAGGTTTTTAAGAAATCGCGGCATACGGTGTCGTAAATGCAAAATCGTCCTTAACGCAGCGCTGCTCTTGCCCCAAAAAGACAGCGCTTTTTGGGGACCCCATTGCGCCTCCGGGCGGTTTTCCCTTTTCTCCTTGCTTGCCACGATTTCCGCTCTCGCTCGCTTCAGAATCAATTTTGAGATAGGTTCCAGGTATTATGGCACATAAGAAACCCATCCTCACCCCTGATTTTTTAGGGGAGGTTTTCTAACGCGGATTCAGCTCTCATTCCCTTTTTTGTTTTTTTTGTTCAAGCTGGAAATCCTAAGCCTTTGTTTTTACGATGAATTTTTAGCATGGCTGTTCAAGGGCGTTCATTGGACACCCCCGGTTAGCGGCGGCCAGTATCGGCTTCGGGTCCAGAAAAATGGGATGTGCCACGAATGGCGCTCTCTCGGGTTATTTTTTGACTATTATGACTACTTTGACTATAATTAAACCATCCAGCATCAAGGAGGATGATCTTATGAAGGCGATGAGCCTTGCAGACGCAAAAGCAAAACTGTCCCAGGTTGTTGCCGATGCCGAGTATAAAAAAGAGCGCACGGTGATATCAAAGCACAATAAGCCTTCCGCGGTGGTCATAGGATATGACGAGTACAAAAAGCTTGAGACCCTGGAAGACATGTATGAATCAAGGTTGCTTGAAGAGTCCTTGAAAAAAGGAAAGTTCGTTTCCCTCGAAGACGCGGCCAAGAGACTGAAAATTGAGCTATAAGCTTGATATTTCAGAGGACGCCCTTTCAAAGCTCGAAGACCTGGGGATGTCGGACGGCAAGCGGCTGAAACAGATATTTATCAAGATTCTTTCCCTGAGGAGAAACCCGAAGCCACAGGACTGCAAGGAGTTGCAGAACTTCACGTATGAGGGCTTTAAAGGGCTTCGTGTGGACCAGGGGGAATATCGCATCATCTACGCGGTGGACGAAAAAAACAAAATCGTGAAAGTAGGCAAAATCCTCAATCGAAACGAAGACTATAAAGAGTTGAAGCATAAGAAATAATGAGGGGCTTGGGCTAACTGCTCAAGGCCCGCAGGGAGCGACGGCATGGCGCCGTTCCGGTTTTTTAAAACTTCTCAGACAATCGGAGAAAACGAAAAGAGAAAAACGAAAAGGGGACGGTTGTTCTAGCTCACTAATTCGGTAACTTTTGTGTCCCGGATTTAAGCCAAAACGGTAAAAAGAGGGGAGAGCCTGTCCTCTCCCCTGTAAATTATCTCTTCTTACGTTTTACCCAAAAGGCAAAAACTTTGGCATGTTTCGGATAAACACGTTTGCCATTTCGGGTAATGTAAGGAGTGATTATGAGAACTTTATCTTCGTTCGCCATGTCACACATTCCTTCCTAAAATAGGATTGTCCCTCTTGACTTTGGCTTTTGGCGGGTGCGATAATCAGACAGGTAATCGTTCAATCGCACTCTCTTGACCTCTGTCAAGAGGGACCCCATCAAAGATGGGTGCTACTAAACAAAGGCCGAGTGGGCTGCTGGTAACAGCTTATTCGGCCTTTGATCGTGAAGCCCTCTTAATTAAAATGGCTCAAGATCTTCTGGCATATCTTCACTTACCTGTGCCTGTGCATCTCCTCCAAAATTATCTGGCAACTCACTTTCTTCATCTTCTTGATCTTCCATATTTATTAAGCCGAAAGTCCCAGGAGCTGGCCGGGTAAAAATCTGATTTTTATTAACGTAAAGATTAAGAGAAGTGGAACATATTGATAAGATTATCAATAACTTAAAGCATGCTAAGCAGACAAGTCCAAAGGGTAAGGAATACTGGATGGCGCGGGACCTTCAACAAATTCTGGGCTATACCTCATGGGATAATTTCCAGGGAGTAATTGAAAAGGCGCGTATGTCGTGTGAGAGTGCCGGAGTGCAATCCGATCATCACTTTCACGATGTCATAAAGGAGATAGAAGCCGGAAAGGGAGCAAAGGGACAAAGAAGGGATTGCTACCTTAGTAGATATGCTTGCTATTTAATTGCCATGAATGGGAAGACAGATAAACCTGAAATTGGAGCTGCCCAGACCTATTTTGCCGTCCAGACCAGAAAACAGGAAATGCAGGATCAGCTCACAGTTGAAGAAAGAAGACTGCAATTACGGGACAGGGTAAAAGCTGCAAATAAGGATTTGAATAGCGCCGCAAAACAGGCAGGCGTACAGAGATACGCTCTTTTTCATGATGCCGGGTATAGAGGGCTGTATGACATGGGTCTTGCAGAGATTAAAAGGAAAAAGGGAATTTCAGAAAAAGAGGATTTATTAGATCGTGCAGGCCGAGCGGAATTAGCGGCTAACGAATTCCGCATTACCCAAGCAGAAGTAAAACTTATCCGTGACGGGGTTAACAGTGAAAGGGATGCAATGAAAACTCATAACGAGGTAGGCCGGGAGGTACGAGCTACCATATTAAAATTAAATGGCGTTACACCAGAGAATTTACCCGCTGAGCCTTCAATAAAAAAATTAGTCAGCGAGAGGAAGAAAGAAACAAAACAGATCACGAAGAAGTGAAGCTATTTTTTGCCCCAGCGCGCCTCTGCTGCCTTTTGAGCTATCTCTTTTCGTTTCTTTGAAGATAGCTTTTCTGCCCTCGCCTTTCCACCCTTTAATCCGCCCTTCCGGGCATACTCTTTACCATCAGCGGTTCTCTTTTGTCCTTTCGAGGGGACGGAAAAGGGGACGTCCCCTTTATTTACTTTTCCCTGCCGGAGCACGGAATGACGTAAAGACAAAAGAGACGGGCGCAGCAATCGGGGACTGACTTTTCAATATGTATAATTATATGTATAAT
>JAKAEG010000332.1 GCA_021819985.1 Nitrospirota bacterium
TCCTGAATGTCATCCTCAATTATTTGCTGATGAGGCCTTTTGGCGTGGCCGGGATCGCGCTTTCCACGAGCATCTGCTACGCATTTTCATATGCTTATGTCCTGACAAAATTCAGAAAGGAAACGGCATTATCTGGAGGGCTTGTGGCTGGGAATCCAACCGCTAAGGACCAGGCCGGAATATAAATGAGCAGTGCGCGAAGCGGTAAAGGACTTGAAATATCCGGATCAAAAAGTCAGGGTGCTTTTCAATTCGGTAAAAACTGGGCCAATTTTCTGCATGTACTGAATGAAGAACATATAGCAGAAGCCGAAAAATGTCTGAAGGAAATGCTCGAAATCGAAAACCTGGAAGGACTGAGCTTTCTCGATATCGGGTCAGGAAGCGGTTTACATTCCCTTGCGGCGAGGAAACTCGGAGCCAAAGTATATTCGTTCGACTACGACGCCGAATCCGTAGCCTGTGCGCTTACGCTTAAGGACCGCTATTACCCTGGCGATCCGGACTGGATCATTGAGAGAGGCAGTGTTTTGGATAAAGCATATATGGAGAGGCTCGGTTCTTTTGATGTGGTCTACTCCTGGGGTGTCCTGCACCATACGGGTGCTATGTGGCCAGCGCTGGGTTACGCTTCGAATCCCCTAAAAGAAGGGGGGAAACTCTTCGTTGCCATTTACAACGACCAGGGTAAAAAAAGCCGGTTATGGAAGTTGATAAAAAAAGGGTACAATGTGTTGCCAAGTGTCCTCAGGAAACCATATGTTCTTTTATTTATGGTCTTTTTCGAGACCGCTTACAATATATACAAGCCGCATTTATTTTTAAAGAGATGTAAGGACTATAAGAAACAGCGGGGCATGAGCATCTGGCACGATTGGGTTGACTGGATAGGTGGGTATCCATTCGAGGTGGCCAAACCCGAGGAGATTTTCGATTTTTATAAAAACCGAGGCTGCGTGCTCACAAAGCTTAAGACAATGGGTGGCAGTACGGGTTGCAACCAGTTTGTTTTCATGAAGCCAGTGGAAAATGCAAATAAATGAAGAACGGCTTTCGGACAAGTGTTGGATTTCCAGGGGCAGGGAATTGCCTATATAGTCGTCACTTGAAGGCCAGAACCCAATGAACGACAGGCTTACGGATCAGGCGTATTGGGAGTACGCCCATCAGGGAAGGAAATGGGCCAGGTATATGCCCGATCCAGGGAAGTACAGGTCGCATTACGAACTTGACCGTCTCTTCAAGTCCGTACTGGAACGGGGCAATAAAAAAATACTGGAGCTTGGCGCGGGGTCTTCCATATGGCTGCCGTATTTCGCAAAGGAATTCGGGTTTGAGCCCTACGGCATAGATTATTCAAAAAAGGGCTGCGATGCAGCCGAACAAAATCTCCGGTTGGCAGGCGTAAAGGGCCATATATTTTGCAGGGATTTTTTCGATATGGGGGACGAATGGGACGGTTTTTTCGATGTCATGGTCTCGTTCGGGGTCGTCGAACACTTCGAAAATCCGGCCGGCGTAATTAAACTGATGCGCCGTTTGCTTAAGCCAGGGGGAATAATGATCACTGTCGTCCCTAATACGAAGGGCCTGATATTCAGTCTGGCAAGTGTTATCGACCGGAGCGTGGTTGAAACCCATAAATCGTTTTCTCTGTACGACCTTTCCTGTTACCATCAAAAAGCGGGGCTGAAAATCCAGACCTCCGCATACTTGCAGTTCTTGGACCTTTCCATGCTTAATTTCGACAGCCGTTTCAGCGGCCCGGTTTTGAGCCGCTTTCCGGTAATCCATAAATTGGTCTTAAGGGCAATAACCGGCGTGAATATGCCTTTTTTATATCTGCAAAAACTTACCGGCCTTTCCCTTCAAAGTGGCCAATGGTGCTCCACAATGGCGGTTACGGCTGTCAAAGGCGGTCTTCCAGCGAAGGGCAAAAAATAAAAAATAATGTGCGGCATTCTTGGAATAATTGACCGGCGGGGAGTGGACGAGGGGCTCCTTAAAGAAATGCGCGATGCAATTGCTCATCGCGGCCCTGATGCGTCCGGCATTTGGCTTAGCCCGGACAGGACCGTGGGGCTGGCGCATAGACGGCTCTCCATCATAGACCTTTCGGATGCGGGAAAACAGCCGATGTCAGACCGCGAAGGGACCATCCGGATCACCTTTAACGGCGAGATATATAACTTCCAGGAGATACGGGACAGGCTCGAATCAAAAGGCTATTTATTTAAAAATCAGACCGATACCGAGGTCATTATCAATGCTTACAAGGAATGGGGTTTTGAGTGCCTGACCGCATTCAACGGCATGTTCGCCTTCGCCATATATGATGAGAAAAAGAAAATAATATTTCTGGCAAGGGACAGGGCGGGCAAAAAACCACTCTATTATACGGTTGGCGTCGGGAAATTCGCCTTTGCCTCCGAGATCAAGTCCTTGCTTAAGGATAAATCATTATCGAGGGAAATAGATCTTCAGGCGTTGAATTATTACCTGACATTCGGCTATACAGGCAACGAGCAATCGATCTTTCAGTCCTTCAGAAAGCTCCCGCCCGCCTGCGCGATGATTTATGACGCAAATACGAATGAAATTAAAATCTGGAATTACTGGCAACTTCCTCTGCCTGCGGAAAAGGCCCGCGCCGAAGGGGAGCTGATGGAGGAACTGGAAGCGCTTTTAAACGACGCCATCCGGCTCCGCATGATTAGCGACGTGCCGCTTGGCGCTTTTTTAAGCGGCGGCACCGATTCGAGTCTCATAGTGGGCATGATGAGCAGGCTTTCCGGGGTCCCGGTGAAGACGTTCAGCATCGGTTTTGATGAGGGCCGGTATAACGAGCTGCCTTATGCCAGGATAGTTGCTGATCACTTTCATACGGACCATAAGGAGATAATGGTGAAGCCGGATGCCTTTTCGGTCCTCCCGGAGCTGGTCCGGCAGTTTGACGAGCCATTTGCCGACTCCTCCATGATACCGACCTATTATGTCTCCAGAGCCACAAAGCAATATGTTACCGTTGCGCTTTCGGGGGACGGGGGCGACGAACTTTTCGGCGGTTATAGCAGCTATCTTGGGACGCTCGGAAATTATTATGCCTCAAAGTTCATCCCGCGTTTTTTAAGGAATGGTATAGCGGGAGCAGCCGGATTTTTGCCCGAGAAATTAAAAGGCAAACGGCAGCTTCTAAGGTTGAGGGGCGATCCGTTCGACGCGTTCATAGACCGTTCTTCCCATTTGTATTTCAAGCGGCGCTATAGGGACGCTCTGCTCAACCGGGAGGTCATGGCCGCGCTGGGCGACGGCTTCACTGCGCCTGAAAGCTCTTTGCGCAGATGTCTTCTCGGCGGGCAATATGATTTTATAAA
>JAKAEG010000333.1 GCA_021819985.1 Nitrospirota bacterium
AGGCGTGCTCCTTGTAGGCTCGCCGGGAACGGGCAAGACCCTTCTTGCAAAGGCGATAGCCGGTGAAGCAGGCGTGCCCTTTTTCAGCATCTCCGGATCTGATTTCGTTGAGATGTTCGTGGGCGTTGGCGCCTCCAGAGTAAGGGACCTTTTCGAGCAGGCCAAGAAAAATGCGCCCTGCATTATTTTCATTGACGAAATAGACGCCGTAGGGCGCCTCAGGGGCGCCGGGCTCGGCGGCGGCCATGATGAACGGGAACAGACCTTGAACCAGCTCCTCGTGGAAATGGACGGGTTTGAGGGCAAAGAGGGAATAATCATAATCGCTGCCACCAACCGGCCCGACGTGCTGGATCCAGCCCTCCTGAGACCGGGAAGGTTTGACAGGCAGGTTGTTGTCCCGCTGCCGGACGTTAAAGGCCGGGAGATGATACTTAAAGTGCACACGAAGAACATACCGCTCGACGCAAACGTTCAGCTTGAAAAACTTGCGCGTGGCACACCCGGCTTCTCCGGAGCCGATCTGGCCAATCTCGTGAACGAGGCCGCCCTGTTTGCCGCAAGGAACAACAAGGCCGCGGTGGAAACGACCGATTTCGAGATGGCAAAAGACAAGCTCATGATGGGCGTCGAAAGAAAGAGCATGATTATCAGTGACGAGGAAAAGAAAAACACCGCGTACCACGAGGTGGGGCACACCCTTGTCGCAAAGCTCACGCCCGGTACCGACCCCATACACAAGGTAAGCATTATACCGCGCGGCAGGGCCCTTGGTGTGACACAGCAGCTGCCTATTGATGACAGGTATACATATTCCAAGGAATTCCTTATCAAGACGCTGCGGGTGCTCATGGGAGGCCGGGCCGCCGAGGAGATATCCCTTAATCACATGACCACCGGAGCGGGAAACGATATTGAGAAGGCGACCGAACTGGCCCACAAAATGGTCACCGAGTGGGGGATGAGCGACAAGCTTGGGCCGCTTACATTCGGAAAAAAGGACGAGCAGATATTCCTTGGCAGAGAGATCGCCAAGCACAAGGATTATAGCGAGCACACGGCGGAAGAGATCGACGCAGAGGTAAAGCTTTTCGTGATGGAGGCCTACCAGGAGGCCAAAAAGGTGTTGCTCGAAAACAGGGGGCTGCTTGAGAACTTTGCCTCAAAGCTCCTTGAGCGGGAGACAATGGACAATGCCGAGATAGAGAGCCTCATTAACAGCTATAACAATCCAGGGATTCAGACTGCCTGAACCGGTTGAATGTTCAGTTCCATTGGTGAAAAAAAGGGCGCGGCAAACGCGCCCTTTTTAAATTTCGCGCCGGCTAAATTACTTTCAAGGCCCGGATTTCCTTGCCATGAAATAAATTTGTTATCCTATACCCCGCGATGATACTTCGCGCCGGTCCTCATCTGTTCGATTTTTCCCAGCGCACTTTTATAATGGGCATACTTAACGTAACTCCCGATTCGTTTTCGGACGGGGGCCTCTATGCGGACCCTTCAAAGGCCGTGGACCACGCCCTGAAAATGGCTGAGGCGGGCGCGGACATAATAGATATCGGGGGGGAATCCACGAGGCCGGGCTCCCTGCCGGTGTACGCTGAACTGGAGATAAGGCGGACCGTGCCGGTTATAGAGGCGTTGAGGAAAAGGTCTTCCTTGCCGGTATCAATAGATACTTACAGGTCAGACGTGGCCCGGGCGGCGCTGGAGGCCGGAGCCGATATCATAAACGATATCAGCGGCATGAGGTTCGATAGCGAAATGCCGGGCGTTGCGGCCCGCTACAAGGCCCCTGTGGTCCTCATGCATATAAAGGGCACTCCGGGAGACATGCAGAAAAACCCGGTTTATGAGGCCCTTATACCTGAAATTATTGATTACCTGCGGGGCTCAATCCATATTGCCATGGAGGCGGGAGTTGAACGCGAAAAGCTGGTGATAGACCCAGGCATAGGTTTTGGGAAGACGGTTTCCCATAATCTGGAAATTCTGAAAAACCTTGAGACCTTTACCGGACTGGGCCTGCCCATATTGGCGGGGCCCTCCAGAAAGGCATTCATCGGCAATATCCTTGGCGGGCTGCCTGCCAATGAAAGGCTGGAGGGGACACTCGCCGCGATCTCCATCGCTGTTATGAACGGGGCAAATATCGTAAGGGTGCATGACGTAAGGCAGGCCGTCCGGGCGGTAAAAATAGCGGATGCGATAAAACGGGCCTGATGTTGGATTAGATTGAAAATGTCAAATAAGTCCGCGGAGCCGTCCGTCGTTTTCAGAAAGGAGCCTTTCGGCCTCTTCCCTGGGCGCTTTTTTTGCCAACATGACAATTGCCAGCTTCGGCTTCATCCCGGACATCTCAAGATACCGGCCGGCCTCCTCTTCATCGCATCCAGTGCATGAAGATATAATCCTCTTCGCCCTTTCAACAAGCTTTTTGTTGCCCGGGACCACATCCACCATATATCCGTTGTAAACCTTTCCAAGCTGGACCATCACGGCGGTGGAAATGAGGTTAAGGCAGAGTTTCTGCGCCGTGGCCGCCTTCAGCCTGGTTGAGCCCGCAATCAGCTCCGGCCCGGTAAGCAGTTGCACTACACCGTCCAGAAAACCGTATTCGACCTCATTGGAAGATATAAGCCAGGCCGCCCCGCCCTTCTCTTTCGCCCTTTTCAAAAAAGCGATCACGAAAGGGGTAGTCCCGCTTGCCGCTATTCCTATGGCCACATCCTGCCCGTTGAGACTGTCAGCGGCGGCCCTGGCGGCTTCCTGATCGTCCTCCGCTCCTTCCACGGCTTTCGTCATCGCGGCAGCGCCGCCCGCGATAACCGCGCCAAAAGAATTCGATCCGAAAGTGGGCTTCACCTCCGATGCGTCCATTACGCCAAGCCTTCCGCTCGTGCCGGCCCCGATATAAAAGACCCTGCCTCCGCTCCTGATGGCCTGCACACAGCATTTCACGACCTTCTCCAGCTCAGGCAGCGCCGGGCCTACGGCATCGAAAGCCTCCTTATTGGACGCATGCATAAGCTGCAGGAACTCTCCAACAGGCAGGGCATCCATGCCGCTTGACATCGGGTTTATATTTTCCGTATCTCTAATCATCCAGTTTTGCTTTGACCGGCCGGGTTGTTTGCTTAATGATAACACACGTTTGTACCTTTACTTCTTTTACCGTTTCCTGTTAATTTACTACGTTGATTTAATTTCTGCTGAATGGTTTCAAAACGAATTGTGAGGCGTATTTTTTTTATTAATGCACACAAAGCATCCATAGGTGCAAGGACCTGTTCCCATGAAAAATAAACGCCTTCTTCTGGTCCTCGTTTCAATGATATTGTTTTCCTGCGCAACCGGGGGACAA
>JAKAEG010000334.1:0-1537 GCA_021819985.1 Nitrospirota bacterium
CAAATAGGAGCGGGCGCTGAGACCTGCATGAGCAGGGCACGCGGAAAAATACGGCTTTTAAAATTCTTTATAGAGGATGCGTGAAATGTCAAAAACGGTGAACGTCTTCAGAAGAATGTCAGTTGCGGGCCGGATGTATATGCTTGTGGGGCTCATGATAATTTTCACCACGATCATGGTATTTATCGGATTTAAGGGTTTTAAGGGATTGGCCCTGATGATCAACGAAATCCATGACAACGGGTCCGATGGCCTGGGGTATCTTGCCGGCGCGCAGGACGCGATGTGGAAACTGCGATTCGGGGTCTCCCAATACCTTGCGATACCCGATCAGGATTCCAGGCAAAAAATAATGGATGAAAGCCAGCAATGGTTCGACGACTTCGATAAAGACCTGAAATCTTATGCCGAGCTTGACAACGGACCCGAGACCAAAGCGGCGCTCGATGAAACCATGGGTTATTATCAACAGTATAAAGATGCCCGTCCCAAGTGGTTTGAGCTTATGCAGGCCGGAAAAACCAGGGAAGCCGCTGATTTCAGGGCGCAAACCATACTTGTCAGCGGGGCCCAGACCGTTCAGGCATTCAATAAGCTTATGAAGCTCCAGCAGAAAAGGATAAGTTATCTTGATCATAAGTCGGACACTGTGGTCGCTGGCGCAAAAACAACGCTTGCCGGAGCCGGGATAATTATCTGCCTGCTGGCCATAGTTTTATCAGGATGGATATCCCGCGGAATACTCACCGCGCTGGCCACACTTTCAAAGAGCGTGGATACCATGGCGCAAGGTGACCTGAGGATGCGGATCGAAGACGACAGCAATGACGAGTTGAGCGTCCTTGGCCAGCATATGGACAAAATGGCAGGTTCGTTCAGTTCGATAATAGACGACATTTCCGTTTCCGTAGGAGGTGTGGCCTCCTCAGTTGACACGCTTAAGAACGCGGCCAAAAGCACGGCGGAAGGCGCCAGGGAGCAAACTTCTCAGGCCCAGCGGATAGCGGCCTCCGCAGAAGAGATGAACCAGACGATACTCGACATTGCCAGGAACGCTTCCACCGCCTCCGAATCTTCGGCGGAGACCATGGACCTTGTGGAAGGCGGCAAGCAGGTCACCGAGATAACCGTGGAGATAATAAGCGAGGTCAATTCAGCTTCCACCAAGCTCGCCAGCACAATAGAGAAGCTTAACAGCAGCGTGGGCGAAATAGGCGATATTGTCACGGTCATAAAAGACATAGCCGACCAGACGAACCTGCTTGCATTGAACGCGGCGATAGAGGCGGCGAGGGCAGGGGACCAGGGGAGAGGCTTTGGAGTTGTTGCCGATGAGGTGCGGAAGCTTGCTGAAAGGACCATAAGGGCGACATCCGAGATATCGGCGAAAATAGGAACGGTGCAGTCGGAATCCGGGCAGACCGCAGCGTTCATGAAAGACGCCTCGAAGGGCTATTCAAAAGCGTCAGGCAATGTCAAGAACCTCAATAACGTACTGAATACGATAGTTGAGTCCGTTCAGAAAGTACGCGATCAG
>JAKAEG010000334.1:1547-3364 GCA_021819985.1 Nitrospirota bacterium
GTCCGCCGCGTCGGAAGATGTCGTGAGGAACATAGAGTCTACCGCCGCGATCTCCGGGGAAATGGAAAAGATGGCCGTAGACGTCCTTGGGCAGATCGAAAAATTAAGCGGTATCGGCAACAACCTGAAAAAGGACGTCTCAGGGTTTATTACAATGCGGACAGCAGAAGCTGCTTGATTTACCCCCCCCAAAAAAGCCCCCCGGCCTTATGGAGCCGGGGGGCTTTTTTAATAGAAAAAAATTTTGGAATTTTTGTTTTTTGTCTTTTGTCCGCTAGATCAATCCCGCTTTTTCCATAATGACAGGGACTTTGTCCTCCATCCCTATGGCCATTATATGGACCCCGTCACAGATCTTTTCTTCCTTGAGGCGGCGGATGTGCCTTGCGGCAATGTCCATGCCTGTCTCAAGCGCCTTTTCCTTGCCCGCGGCCCTCAGTTCCTCTATCAGCTCCTCGGGCACGCGTATGCCGGGGACGTTCTTGTTCAGAAAATTTGCCATCCCGGCGCTCTTCAGTATCACGAAACCGGCAAGGACCTTCACCGGGAATTTCCTGGCAACCGACATGAATTCCCTGAACTTCTCTACATCGTAAATAGCCTGGGTCTGTATGAATCTGGCCCCGGCCCTGATCTTCTTTTCAAATTTCGCAAGCTGCGGAGCAAGCGGGTTGGCCTCCGGCGTGACCACGGCCCCCTGATATAAATGCGTGCTTCCCTTCAGGTCGTTTCCGGCCATGTCCTTGCCGTTATTGAGCCCTTCAACGGCGGCCAGCAGCTGTACGGATTCCAGGTCATAGACCGGTTTTGCGCCTTTGTGGTCTCCGGCAAGCACGTGGTCGCCTGTCATGCACAGGACGTTTCTTATCCCGAGCACGTCGGCCCCAAGCAGGTCAGATTGTAAACCTATCCGGTTTCTGTCCCTGCAGGTCATCTGGAGAATGGGTTCCACGCCGTGGTCCATGACTATCCTGCAGATCGCAAGAGAGCAGATGCGCATGACAGCGGATTGATTGTCGGTAACGTTCAGGGCATCCACTTTGCCCTTCAGAAACTCTATATCATGGTGAAGCGCCGCGATATCGGTGCCTTTTGGCGGTCCGACCTCAGCGGTGACGACGAATTTTCCGGAATTCAGCGCCTCCTGGAATAAAGAACTCACTTCTTCTCCTCCCTTGCGTTCAGTTTTCTGGGCTTGACGGAAGCGGACCAATTTTTGGCCCCGATGATCGTGGCCTTGAAATCCTCGGTCTGGCCAAGCTTCTCCATCCTCTCCCATATGCGGACCCACGCACAGGGTATTTCCTCGCTTATTTCGCAGTGGCCGTCCTTGGTCCCGCCGCACGGCCCGTTCAGTATGCCCTTGGGGCAGGCGGTCACGGGGCATACCCCGCCCGTTTTATCCAGTATGCATTCGCCGCATAATGAGCAGCGTTCATCGAATATCTGAAGCCTCGTCATGTTCCCAAGGAACATGCTGTCATTTGAGGGGTAGACGGGTTTGTCCCCGAATATCTCGACTGCGGCCTGAGTGCCGGCCCCGCAGGACATGCATACTACGCACTCTGTGCCATCCAGGTCCTCTTTGAACTTTTTGAGTTCCACTTTGGTGCCCAGCACCTGGCAGCCCGTTTTTGCGACAAATGAGCCCATAACCCTGCGCCCCTGTTCCTGGAGCAGGCCCTTGAGTTCATCAAGCTGCTCCTGTCCGCCCGTGCCGCAGAGGGTCGCGCACTCGGAGCAGCCGATCAGGAAGAAATTATCATGTTTCTTCAGGGTCTCTAAAAGTTCCTTACGGTCCTTTTTTTTGGTTATTG
>JAKAEG010000028.1 GCA_021819985.1 Nitrospirota bacterium
GCAGGAATCATCCCTGGAGCTTATCCGGGAGCTGACGGAGGCCTCCGGCATATCGGGATATGAAAGGGAAGTCAGGGAGATCATCCGCAGAAATTTAAGCGGCATAACGGCCATAGAGCAGGACGGGCTTGGCAGCATAGTGTGCAGCAAGCGCGGGGAGGCCGAAACGCCAAGAATAATGCTCGCCGGGCACATGGATGAGGTCGGGTTCATTGTCAAACTGATAACCGATGACGGGTTTTTAAAATTCAGCACCGTTGGCGGCTGGTGGGGGCATGTAATTCTGGCCCAGCGCGTGATAATAAAGAGCAGCGGGGGTGATTTCACAGGAGTGATCGGTTCAAAGCCGCCCCATATCCTTTCCGAAGAGGAAAGAAAAAAACTCCAGGAACCAAAGGAGATGTATATAGACGTGGGGGCCACATCGGCTGAGGAGGTCAGGTCTCTTGGCATCCGCCCCGGCGACCCGGTAATCCCTGTATGTCCTTTTACGGAGCTGGGCACCGGAAAGACATTCATGGGCAAGGCTTTCGACGACAGGGCCGGCTGCGCCCTGATGATAGATGTTATTAAGGGCCTTGTGGGCGAGCGGCATCCCAATACCGTCTACGCCGCCGGCACCGTGCAGGAGGAGGTTGGCCTGCGGGGGGCGCGTACGAGTTCATGGGTCGTGGAGCCCGACGTAGGGCTTACAATGGAGATCGCTGTCGCGGGCGACGTGCCCGGCGTAAAAAAAGAAGAGGCGCAGGCCAGGCTCGGAAAGGGTCCGGTCATACTCATACAGGACGGCTCGATGATCCCGAATCTGAAACTTCGTGACCTCTTCATCGACACAGCTGAGGAGCTGAAGATCCCATATCAGATGGACGCGATGGAAAGAGGCGGGACTGATTCGGGGGCCATACACCTGCACAGGCGCGGTGTCCCGAGCCTTGTAATAGGCGTCCCCACAAGGCATATACACAGTCACGCGGGAATCATGCACCGGGAAGATTATGAGCACACCGTGGAACTGGTGAAGGCCGTCGTAAAACGGCTTGACGCGGTGATGGTGGCAAGGCTGAGTGAATAAAATTTTTGGCTTTTTTACTTTCGCATAAATGGATTTTGTAAAGAAAACAGGTTGAAATAAAAGAGTCTGGCAAGCAGGGGCCGATCATGCGGGCTTTGTGGAGACTTTTTCTTTTTCAGGAAATATGCGAGGGATTGAAATGCGGACTGAAGGTTATTTCAAATCGGGCCCCTCCATTCCGGAAGACATCCAGCCTTCCCTTCAGCTGCACTGAGACGAGGTTATGGACCAGCCTCAACCCGAGTGTCCTCGCCTTACTTATGTCCAGACCGTCCGGAAACCCCACCCCATTATCAGAATATGTGAGCGTGATCTCATCACCTTTTTTCTGGCCCACGGCTATTCTGATCTCACCAGTTCTGTCCCTGGGGAAAGCATGTTTCAATGAGTTGGAGAGGAGTTCATTTATTATCAGCCCGCAAGGAGTGGCGATCTCTATCGGCATGGATATGCTCTCGACCTCGAGTTTAACGGATATCTTAGCCTTTTGTTGCGGATAGCTTTCCATAATGGCGCTGCAAAGGTCCTCAATGTATTCCTTTATATCCAGATTGGAAAGGTCTTTTGATTTATACAGCCTCTCATGGACGAGCGCCATCGCACGGATCCTGTCCTGGGTTTCCCTGAATGCCTGTTGCAGACCGTCGTCTTCGAAAGACATGGACTGAAGATTAAGCAGACCCGATATGACCTGCATATTGTTCTTTGTCCTGTGATATATCTCCTTGAGAAGTATTTCTTTTTCAATAAGAGAGGCCTTTAGCTCGGCTGTTCGCTCTTCAACCAGCTGTTCCAGGTGTTTGCGATATTTCCTCAACTTCTCTTCCGCCTGTTTTCGTTCAGCGCGTTCCCTGGCCATTTGCAGGGCCTTTCTGACAGCTGGCGCAAGCCGGGCCATGTGGTTTTTAAGGATGTAATCCGAGGCGCCGTTTTTAAGCATCTCTATCGCCAGTGCTTCTCCGATGGCCCCGGAGATGAAAATGAAAGGGACTTCCGGCCTTTTTTCCCGGGCTATTTTCAACGCTGAAATACCATCGAAAGCGGGCAGGGAATAGTCGGCCAATATCAGGTCAAATTCGTTGCCTTCCAGGGCCTGAATGAAATCTTTTTCTTTTTCCACCCGGACAAGGCGGCAATCGACCCCCTCAGCGGCCAGACGCTCTCCGATAAGCTCCGAATCCTGTTGGCAGTCTTCCAGGTTGAGGACAAGCAGTTTCTTGTTCATTTCCTGCCGGGATATTTGGGACCTACCGGCGGCGGCTCGTTGATTATGGCCCAGAATATGCCCAGTTCCTTTACTGCGCGCGCAAATTCATGGAAATCCACGGGTTTTACCACATACGCATTCACGCCCAGACTGTAGCTTTCGACCAGGTCCCGCTCCTCGCGGGAAGAGGTCAGCACCACTACGGGAATAAACCTCAAATTCTCATCGTGTTTTATTGTCTTCAGCACCTCGATGCCGTCGACTTTGGGCAGCTTGAGGTCTAAAAGGACGACCGCCGGGTGATCGTCGCGGCCGGCAAATATCCCTTTTTTGTAAAGATAATCCAGGGCCTCCGCGCCGTCTCTTGCCACTACCACTTCATTGGCCAGATTGTATTCACCAAGCCCCTCCAATACCAGCTCCACGTCATTGGGGTTGTCCTCTACCAGCAGTATCCTTCTTAATTCCATCTCTCCTCCAATCACTTCCGTTTCGGAAGCGAAAAATAAAATATTGCGCCTTCGCCCGGAACACCCTCAGCCCAGACACTGCCGCCATGACGGTGGACTATTCTTTGTATGTTGGCCAGTCCTACGCCGGTCCCTTCGAACTCTTCCGGCCTGTGCAGCCGCTGAAAAAGCCCGAAGAGTTTGTCCTTGTACTTCATGTCAAAACCAACTCCATTGTCCTTTATATGGAAAACAAAATCCTGGGCTTTGTTTTCGGCTCTGATCTCTATTGCCGCCTGTTTTCGCGGCCTTGTGAATTTTACCGCGTTTGAGACCAGGTTGACCCACACCTGCCTCAAAAGCGCGGCATCACCAAAGACATGCGGAAGTTCTTCAATTTTCCATTCTATGTCCCTGCCGGAAATTTCGCTGCTCAGGTTATTTATAGCTTCCCTCAATATTGCCTCTGAATCCACACTTTCCCATCTTAATTCCACCCGTCCCGCGCGCGAGAACGCGAGGAGGTCGTCAATGAGCTGCCCCATCTGGCCTGCCGCGCCGGATATCACCTGGAGATAATGAGCGCTTTTTTCATCGAGGACATTCCTGGCCCGTTTATTTAGCAGTTCAACAAATCCAGCCATATGCCTGAGGGGAGCGCGGAGGTCGTGAGAGACCGTATAGGAGAAAGCTTCCAGTTCTCTGTTTGCGGACTGGAGCTGGGCAACATGGCGTTTCAAATTATCATTCAGTTCCGTTATCCGCTGCTCGGACCTTTGTATTTCGGCAAGGCTGCTTAAAAGTCGCTGGTTTGCATGGTCCAACTCCAGCGTGCGCTCTTTCACCCTGTCTTCCAATAAGTCGCGGGATTCCTTCAGGGAATTCATGGTTTCCCATTCAAAAACCTTCAGCATCCGGGTGATCGTAAAAAACAGCACCAACGCGCATATTGTGCGGAGCCATTGAACAGGCAGGCCTGTTTTATTGAAAAATACCGTATAATTGAAAACCGAGGCCGGAAAAAATCCGGCGTCAGGCACTACCAACCCGGCAAGCAAACCGTACGCGATGAAAACCCCTGCCGAAACCCTGATCGCCCTAACCGTACCTGACTGGTCCTGGTCTTTTATTTCCGGAACATGCAGGACAAGTGCGTACGCGGCCAGGAAAGTCCCGGGTATGCCAAGGAGATACCGGGCAAAAATATCACCCGCTAGAAATGTCCGGCCGCTTGAAAAGATCAGGACCACCCAGACAGCCGTCAGGACCAAAGGCAGGATTTTGAGCGGCTTATTTTCCCCTTTAATCCCCGTTATGGTTTTCGTGGCAAACAGCAGCAGAAAGAAAAAGGAAGCGGGCAGGAGGACCAGCCTGGCGATCTTGATATATTCCGGCTCGGCGGGATGAATAATTTTTAAAGTGTCTATCCATTCGTTGACCCCGTGGAAGATCCCAAAAAAGGCGATCAAACCCAAGTCCTCCGCCAGTTTGAACCGGCTGCCTCTTTTGGGATAAAAGAATATTATTATTCCCAAACTAAAAAAGGCCAGCCCGTAGATCGCAAAGAATACAAAGAACATAAATTGGGGATACATCATTTTCCCTTAGCCCCTGTCAAAATCAGGGCCGTTCTCATTTGGGAGCGGTTTGAATTTACGTCTTTGGCGAGCAATCCCTTCTAATCCCCCACCCCGATCCAAGGCCCGTTTTCCAGTTTAGCAGATCGCCCCTCAACCGGACCGGTGCATAATATTACCATATTACACGCGGAGGTCAAAATAACCCATTCAGCGGCCAGCCTGAAATGCAAGATATTTGAATTGGGTCTCCATGAGAGGTATTTTCCGTAATACTGGCCGAATTTTTTTATATTTCAGGGGCAGCCGGGAAAGTAAAAAGCTGAACGGTCAGGGATAATGTTTTTTCATGCATTCAGGGCATAATCCATGGCTGAACATGGCCTCCGAATGCTCGCTTATATAGCTTTCAAGCTGGTTCCAGTACCCTTTGTCATCCCGGATCTTCTTGCAGTGCATGCAGATGGGCAAAAGGCCGGTCAATTTCCTGACATTAGCAAGGGCTTTCTGGAGTTGGAATATCAGCTGCTCTTTTTCAGACTCCAGCCGCTTGCGTTCGGCCCGGTCCCTGGCCGCTTCCAGTGCCCTCTTTACGGCCGGCACAAGCCTGGATATCCGGTTTTTAAGAACGAAATCTGTAGCCCCGCTTTTTAGCAGATCCACCGCGGAATCTTCGCCAATAGCGCCTGACACAAAAATGAAAGGGATCTCCGGCCTTTTATCAAGCCCTATTTTCAACGCGGAAAGACCGTCAAAAGAGGGCAGCGAATAGTCGGCCAAAATCAGATCGAACCCGGTTTCCTCCAGTGCCGAAATGAACTCCCGTTCGTTTTCGACCCGGACAATACTGACGTCCAAACCCTCTTCGGCCAACCGGGCTTCTATAAGCTCCGAATCCGGTTCACTGTCTTCCAGATTGAGGATGAGCAGCTTTTTATCATTCTCATTCATTAAAATTTAAAAACCCCGGCCTTTATAACCTTAAAAGGGATAGCCCTGAAGCCGGGTCTTTTTGCCTCTGCGCATCGATCCCTGTGACCTCAAGCACCACCGCCTCAAGCACAAGAAACGTGCGCGAGTTTTGCCGCAGGCATCCGACCTTCACCGTTTCGCCCCGGCCTGCCGCCATGTGCAGATGAGCTTTGGGGCCTTCGTCGTCCCAGAAGATCGTGCCTGTCCCAAGTATCTCACTGTTGCCCTTTATCTGCTCCCATACCGGCTCCGGCGGCATCTCGTCGCCTTTGGGGCCAACGACTATATTGCCTTCCTTCGCCCCACCCACCAGAAAAAAAACGGCAGAACGGATGTTTTCCTTTTTTGCGAGGTCCGACAACGCCTGCAGAAAATCCTCATTGTCCTCAAACCGGGCCACAACGGCCCGTCCGATACTGCCCGACTGGTATTTCATTTTTAGGTCTGCCTTTCCCTGGTCTTTTCTCTTTGCAGAGGAGCCCGGTTACCACATTATTGAAAGCAGGCTGTCAATGTCAGATTGCAGCCGGTGATATTTGCAATCAAGGACCATGCATTGTCCCGAGCGATAGCAGTATCCGCCCTTTATGACGACATGCACCTGCACCCCGGTCTTCTCCTTATGGGGACAGGGCAGGTGCAGTTTGCCTGTGTCTTCGGAAAACCTCTTCTTCTCAAAAGCGTCCTTCATTAATCCTATTATAACCAAAAAGGAAAGATATCTTGACCTTAGGCGCTAATGGAAAATAGCGGGGGTATTGTCCAGAAAAACTTTTATATAGGCGTTTTCTCTCAATGACTCCAGATAGCTTTGGAGCCGCCGGTTTATTTCCTTTTCCTCAAGCAGGCGCTCTATCCGGTCTTTCACGGAATCAAAGGGCACGTCCCCCAGCTGCTTTTTATTCTCATCATAGAAATTTCTGACCGCCTCATCCTGTATCCTGACGAAGGCCCTGATCTTCAGGTCCGTGAACTCATCGATCGCCTTGTCCGCTTCGACGGGTTCCGGAAATATCTTTCTTGCCTGGGCCAGAAGCAGTTGCCGGTTTATCATCGTCTGCAACACCTGTGCGCGGGTTACATCGGGAGCGAGCTTCCTGGCCTGATCGTATCTGGCATCGAGATCGCTCATAAGTATGGCGCTGTCGTTAACGAACGCCACAATGCGGTCTATGGTCTTGTCCGCCGCGAACACGCGGACGGCGGCCAGAACGAGAAGGCTGACGATCATTATTTTTATTACCGGTCTAAAACGCATGGCCTATGCTGAAATCTATCTTGGTTTTACTTTCCCCTTCACGTCTGCTCAGCTTTATCCCGTAATCAAGTCTTAAAGGCCCCACAGGAGTTTTGAACCTTACCCCCAACCCCGTTGCGAACCTTATATCAAGCGCGCGTATCCGGCCAATGGTCGGCCAAACGTTTCCGGCATCAAGGAAAGGCACGATACTAAAGCTTCTGGTCAGGGCCTGCCTCAGTTCCAGGTTGGCCGCAAAAAAAGCGTTGCCGCCTATAGGCGTTCCGTCCGCTGCTATGGGACCAAGAGAATCCTGGGTATATCCTCTAACGCTGTCACGCCCACCCAGGAAAAACCTCTCCACAATGGGCAGTTCGCGGGTTTGTCCCAACCCCTCCGCAAGCCCTACCCGTCCATCCACAGCGACAACCAGCCTCCTTGAGACCGCCTGGTATTTGGCCGCCCTGAGGACCATCTTCGCGAAATTCGTCTGGGAGAAAAACGCGGCCGAGGCAAACTTGAATGTGGCTCCGGCCAGAACCCCGCTTCTTGGGTCGAACGGGTTGTCCCTGGTGTCGTATTCCAAAGCGGGCCTGATGGCGCTGATGGCGATGGTGCCCACGTCCTCTCTTGAAAGCACCACGCCCGGCACAAGGTCATATGTCCGGACCAGTGAAAATTCGTAATACAATTCTCCTTTTATATTGTTTGTCAGCTTTTTTTCGACCCCCGCGCTTCCAGAGTACCTTATAAGCTTGTAGCTGATCTGGCGCGTGTCAAAATTGAGCTGGGTCCTGCTTTCAAGCAGGACCGTGCCCCTGAAGGGCAGTTCCCTGCCGGAAAACCACGGCTCAAGATAGCTCAGGATCGCCCTTTTTTCAATCGAGCTGGCCTCCAGAGTCGCAGAGCCCGTCCTGTTCATCCCGAAGAGGTTATTATAGGAAAGGCCCAGGAAACCCCTGTATTTTTCATATTCACCGTATCCCGCGCCTATTTCCACCGCCCCCGGTTTCGATTCTTTTACCCGGTAAACAGTGTCGAATTTTGCGTTATACACAGGCAGTTCAGAGACATCCACCGATTGAAATATCCCCAGTTCGTAAAGCCTCTGCCTTTCCTTTAGCAGCACCTTCTGGCTGAACGGGTCGCCTTCTTTATGCAGGAGTTCTCTTTTAATTACCCGCAGTTTTGTCTGGACATTTCCGGCCACCACATTTTTCCCAAAGAAGAATTTCTGCCCTGGCTCGATCGTGTAAACCAGTTTCACTTTTCCGTTATTGCCTGAAAAATCCCGCTTTATATCGACCCGGCAATCGGCATAGCCACGGTCGTTATAAAATTCCAGCACTCTGTATTTGGCATTAGTTATATCTATTTCGTTATAGATGTCGCCGGGCTTTATATTTATCAGGCCCATTATCCGCCCGGCCAGGGCCGGCTCCTCCCCCGTGACATCCACCTGGCCGGCAAGATATTTTCTGCCTTCCGTTATATGGTATGTAATCGATACTGCTTGCGGGCTGACCGGCGTTACCACCGGCTCAGGGACCGAAGCGTCCAGATAACCCAGACTGGCGTAAAAATCCTGAATGTTGGAGCGGTCGGTCTCGATAAGATCCGGGTTATACAGTTGCCCTTTACGGAGCGCGAGGAAATCTTCCAGGCTATTAGCCGGCAGCGTCGACCCTGCAAAGCTGACGGACGATACTTTTATCTGCCCGTCCTCAAAGATATGAAATTTGACGATATCGGCGCCGTCCTGCTCACTCCATACAGGCGCCACCTGGACATAAGGATGGCCTTTTTCCGCGTAAGCGTCCTTTATTTTTTGTACAGCCTCTTCTATAAGATCGTCCCTTACCGCTCCAGCCTCACTGAACGGCAGGAGCGCGGTCAGCGCTTTTTCCCCCAGTTTATGATTGCCGTAAAAAAAGACCCGATACCGCTGTCCGGGAACAACGTTTATATACAGCACGCCGTCAGAGAAACTGTAAGGGCCGACCGAAGGGTCCAGATAATTCTTCTTTATATAATAAGCATGAAGCGCGTTTATCTGCGCCCTTAACTTGTACTGGTCATAGACACCGCCCGCCGAAATCTTTAAATATTTGCGGACCTCGCCGGCCGGCCTGCCCACGACCTCCACTTTCTTTATAAATACCGGCTTTCCCGTTTCTATCGATACATTGACAGTTATCAGGTAGGGATTTTTCCCGGCCTTAACCGGCCTGGAAGTTGTCAGTTTAACGGTCGCATCCGGGTAGCCCAACCCGGAAAGCGTCTCCTTGAGGGCCGATTCCGCCTTGTGGGCAAGATCGTAACGCATGAACCCCCTTTTTTTAAGGAGCAGATTGTCCTCCAGGAACCCTTTCGAGATGCTTGCGCCTTTCACCCTGAACCGGATATTTTTTATTCTGTCTTTTTCCCTGACACTAATAATGACTATCCCCGGATCTTTGTCGTCCTGCCCGACCGATATATATTCGAAAATGCCTTTTTTGAAGGCCCTTTTAATTCCCCTGTTCAGGTTCTCAGGGACGATCACGTTGGAATCCCTCAGGCAAAGGAGGTATATAAGCTCATCACCGCTTATCGTATAGAGACCCTCGACCTTTATCTGCTTGATCGGGACTTCCGCAGGAGTGGCGGCAAGCAGCATTGCCGGATGTATCATAAAAATAAAAATGAGAGGTGAAAAAATTTTAAAAATAAGATGTCTCATCTGAACCTGAACCTGTACTTTATGTCTCCGCCTATGTCTCCGGTATCGTCTCTGGAACCGATAAGCGACACTGACGACGTTACCGCGTACTCCAGCCTGATTATCTGCTCCTCTGTGCCTAAAGGGGCGGAGTATATGACGAACAGCCTGTCCCCAAGCAGCCGCTTTGACACGGTGATCCTGGGGGTGACCGTACCTGTGGTTTTTGAGACATAAGGCTCTATCTGAAAGCGTTCAAACCCGGTGATGTTCTTGAGCCTGTCGGTAATTACGCTTTCAAACTGCCCGGTAATGAAAGAGCTGGCCTCCGAAGCCCCTATGCCCCCCTCGATGCCGGATGACGCCCCCCCGAAATTCCCGGTGGTAAGCAGCGATAATATATCCATTTGCTCCAGATGAGGCTGGCTGGAGAAGGCAAGGGTCATGTGGTCAAGTGTGCCGGTCATGTTAATGGTTATTTCATAGCCTTTTATCGTGGTTGAAGCCATTACGTCCAGGGACGGATTTATCCGGTTCTGGTCCGAGAATATGACCGAGGCGTGCTCGATAGAGAACTCAGTGTTCCGGAAATTGATCTTTCCGCTTGAGGTTTCAACTCTTCCAAGGGGTATGGGATTTGCCAGAGTGCCCCTAACCGTAAGGTCGGCGCTCAGAGGCGCGCGGACCACATTGTTTTTCACCATTATCTGATTGGAGCCGTAAACCCTTATATTCAAGCCGGTCGTCGCCTCGAAACTTTTGGGCGATGGCGGAAGAGTGGCCTTTTTCCTTAGAACAAGGGCTTTCCAGTCCACATTCTTCGTGTAATCCGCCCTTTTTACGTACAGCTCACCGGCAACGGACTGGCCGTTTTTATCTCCTTTTATGTCGATATTGCCGTCAAAAGCCACATCGAACCCCTTAACGGACATGCTTACGTTATTGATCGCGCTTGCCAGATAATACCTGACCGGGCGGAGCTTATCCAGATAGATCACGCCGGTGACATTGGCATCCCCGCCCCCGGTTTTGGCTGAAAGCTGTTCCAGCACTATCTTGTTTTCGTCCATATACATGTAAGCGGAAAGTATCCTCAGGTTCTGGGGAACGCCCCTTATGCCAAGCGCCACGTTAGACATGGAAAGCCCGCCGCTTATCTTGGGGCTTGCCCAGCTGCCGCCCACATGGAAAACGTAATTGGCGCTGCCCGTAAGGAGGGCTATCTGCTTGGAAAGTCCTTTCAGGGGAACAAGCGAACTCTTGCCCTCTATGGTTGCGTCAATGGACTGCCCCAGGACCAGTGAGCCGGAAACATTCACGTTTGCAAGCCCCCCGGCAAGCGAAACCGGCTGCATGGAAAGTGTCCTGTCCCGGATGTCGAACCGGGCCGGGCTTCGCGTTGAGAAGCTCTGGCCGAAAGCGGTAAAGGCAAGCTGGTTTAAAAC
This sequence comes from Nitrospirota bacterium, assembly GCA_021819985.1. Classification (GTDB taxonomy): domain Bacteria; phylum Nitrospirota; class Thermodesulfovibrionia; order Thermodesulfovibrionales; family JdFR-88; genus JAKAEG01. The sequence goes on from JAKAEG010000028.1 coordinate 10,661, forward strand.
GAACGAGCCGTTGACGCTTTTCTCCGTACCGCTGAATTTTCCGCTTCCCTGGAGGCTCACCATGAGATCGGCAGGCATGGTCTTGAACATCGACGCTATCAGAAAATCATATGCGCCGTTTTTGAGAAATACATTTGCCTGCCACGGAAGGCCGTCCTTAAGGAGCGCCTGGCCCTTCAGGTCTATCTTATCTCCCTGGAGCGCCAAATGAAAAGCGGCCTGCCGTTGCCCGGAGACCTGGGCTATATTCAAACTGAACTGCCCGCCTCCAACCGGACTGTTTTGATATCTGCCGTTCGAAAGGGTCCCATCCAGCGCTATTTTAGGAGCTTCGAATGTGCCGCTCCCCCTGGCCTTGAAGGAAATCTTATAATCCACAGGGATATTTATTACCTTTTTATTTACTGCAAGGAGGTCTTTCATATCAATATCCCTGGAAGATGCCTCGAAATTAAAAACTCCGTCCGTCCGGAGCGCACCCGTTAAATTCAGTACCGCGCCCCCCTTGGTCAAAACGCCTCTTGATATGGAAAGACCTCCGGCCTCATAGTCGAAATCAAAATTCGCGGCGCTCACGGCCGTTCCGGAATAAACGATGTCTTTGGCCCTGACGGAACCGGATATCTCCGGGGCCTTGCCCTTTACTTTCAGGCTGGCGCCAAGGATATCACCCGAAACCCTGACCCCAGGTTTTACAAGGGCTGCTATGTCCTGTGCCTGCCCGCCCGCAACCTGCACATCCAAGTCGTAAACCGGGTTCTGAAGTTCGAATATCTCTTTTGCATCAGGAAAGAGCATGCGCCCTTTGACGTCTATTGTTTCCGCTGCCGCCTTACCATGCAGCCGGTATATGTTCAGAAGATTTTTGCTGTACGAGATATCTCCGTCAACGGCCCCTATCTTCATCTTATCTATGACCGCGCCCCCGGAAAAAAGCCTCCCCTCGATTACAGGGTCCTTAATGGGGCCGTGTACCCGGCCGTCAAAACCGCCCGCGCCCTCCGCAAGCTGTGAGTACGGCAGGCTAAGGTCCCTGAAATCACTGGTGCGAAGCGACAGGTCCATATCGGTTGAGCTATCGGCATAATTGATCTTTCCATTGCCGGTTATGACTGTCAGTCCTGTCCTGGCGGCCATACCCGAAAAATTAACTATATTGCCGCCCGCAAGGTTAAACCTGCTGGTTACGGAACCGATCCTGCCTGGGAAATCCTTTCCGGTCTTTGTTGCGACAAACCGGAAATTACCTACCGGGGTGAATGCTTTGCTCCTGTTGAAAAGCCTGCCTGAAAACCTGCCATCAGATATTGGAAGTCTGGTTTTCAGAAAACCCATAATGAACTTCTTTGAATCAAGCCCCTGGAATGTGACGTCCATATCAAGAGATTTTACTTTTGGAAGCTCGATGGCAAATTCGCCCTTGGCGCGGCCCCCGTAAAGGCTGCCCGATATTTTTCTGAATGACAGGACGCCGTTATGGAAACCGGCATCAAATTTAAGGGCGTCCGCGGAAACGCCATAAATGCCCGCTTTATCGAGTGTTCCGCTGCCTGTGCCTTCAAGGGCGTCCAGCGGACCTTTGATATGGCCGTCGATATCCAAAAAACCGGTGACGTCTACCTTTGCGTGAAGCAGCTCCAGCAAGCTCTGAGCGTAAAAGCCGCCTTTTATGTCCATATCTATCCGGGTCTTTTTCCAGTCAGCAAGTCCTTTACCTGCGGGAAATTTACCTGGAAGCTGGACCTGTCCGGTTATGGTGAGCTTGCCCCCTCCGGGATTTTTAAGATGGAAAATATCTTTAAGCGTGGACATCAGGAGCCCTATCTTTGTATTTGCCTGCGCGCCGGCGGCGCCGGAATATGATCCATCCAGCTCGACCCGGCTTCCGCCTGATTCAAATGTAAGCGCCTTTATCCCGATGGTCCCTTCCTTGAACGAGACCTTCGCTGTATCCAGCTTCAGGTTTACTGCGGGGGAAAAAGCCCCTTTTCCGGACAACCCAACCTGACCGGACGAAATATTTACTTCCTGTCTCGCTCCGAGCAACGCCTCCCCGTTTATATCCTTAAGGGCGACGTCTATCCCCCCGGCTGCGCCTTCGCCCGCCCCTGTATAATTGAGGGCCGCATTATTGAGGACCACGGAACCGAGTTTTATCCGGAATCCCCCTGAAGGTCTTTTTATTTTATTTCCTGCAAGCGACCGGATATGGTCTATCCGGCTGTCAGTCAGCCAAACACCGGGGCTAAAAAAGGCGATCCTTTTAATGAAAAGCGTTTTTCGCAGCAAAGGCACAAGCTCCGGATAGGTCTTCACCTTGTTGGCTGAAAAAACGGTATCTCCGGACCCGTCAAAGACCTTTACGTTATCGGCCTCTATATAGAATGGAAGCAGGTTGGCATACAGCCTGCTGGCGGTCATCTGGTAGCCCGTGGCGGATTCGAATTCTGTGAACAGGAGCTTTTTCAGGTAATTCGAGACCTGCGGGCCCCGCAAGAAAAGGGTCAGTCCGGTTATTACCGCCAGAAAGGCGATCAGCCCAGCTAATTTTTTAAAGTGCTTTTTCATTGGCCGCAACCATCTATTTTAATAGAAAAATCAGAAATTAAACAAATTGCGGTGATGGCCGGAGGCTTGAAAAAATAGCTGTTTTTATGTTAAAAATTAATATACCGGTTCTTTGCGGGTATTAGGTGCGGGTTACGCTTTTTGGGCCTGCCCGGTTTCTGCGGCAAGATCGCAGTTTGCGTTTTTTATTTTTTTAGTTTCCCAATTTTCAGGCGCGTAGCTCAGGGGGAGAGCGCTACCTTGACACGGTAGAGGTCTGGGGTTCGAAACCCCACGTGCCTACCATAAAAAACAAGGGGTTAGCTGGCAACAGCTAGCTCCTTTTTATTTGGATTGTGCACTTGTTTTTTTGTTGAAGCTGACTCTTGACATTCTTGGTCGCCTCGCCGGAATTTGATATTTCCGGTTTGGTATGCCATCATTTAACCAGATTAAAGCGGCCTGGAGGCAAAAGTGAGTTTGACGTATCCCATAGTCCTGGTTCAGGAAGACAGCAAATGGTGGGCTTACATCCCGGACGTTCCCGGCGTATATGGTTCAGGCGACAGTGAAGACGAAGCAAAAAAAGATATCATTCAGGCCCTTGAGCTTTATATTGAAGATTTCGTTGAGGAAGGCAAGCCTATACCCACGTCGCATATCAAAAAACTTGGGACGGACCAAATCCATATAGCAGTCTCCGCATAAATGCCAACAGCTAAAGAGGCCGTGGCCTTTTTGAAGGAGAAAGGTTTTATCGAAAAGCGCCAGCGCGGCTCTCATCTCATCTTGCAGAACCCGAAAACCGGTTACAGAACCGTTGTCCCCATGCATCCTGGAGATTTGCCAAAGGGGCTTTTCCTGCGCATATTGAAGGACGCCGGATACAGCCTCGAAGACTTCCTCCGAAAATAGCGCCTTATTTTTGTGAATTTCGGTATCGCGCCGGGCGGTCCGCCATCAAAAAAATCTGTTATAATTCACGCAGCTATAAATTTGGAGGGAAAATGAAGGCGCTGATGCCGGGCGAGATGATCGAGAAAAAGATTCTGTTTATCCGCGGAGAGAAGGTTATGTTGGATATGGATCTGGCTGTCCTCTATGGCGTTACAACGAAGCGTTTAAACGAACAAGTAAAGCGTAATCGGGCGCGTTTCCCAGAAGATTTTATGTTTCAATTGACCGAAAGCGAGAAGGCGGAGGTGGTCGCAAATTGCGACCACCTCAAAAAGCTCAAATTTTCACCGAATCTGCCTTATGCCTTTACAGAGCACGGGGCAATAATGGCTGCCACGATTTAAACAGCCCTATTGCCGTTCAAACGAGCATTCATGTTGTCAGAATATTTATCAGGCTTCGCCAGATGCTCGCCTCCAATGCGGAACTGTCCCGCAAGCTTAACGCTCTTGAGAATAAGTACGACGCCCAGTTCAAGATAGTCTTCGACGCCATCCGAAAGCTAATGACCCCTCCCGAACCAAAACGCCGCCAGATCGGGTTTTGTAAGGAGAAGGACGGGAAGTGAAGTTATGCCTGAGGCTTTAATCGTAAGTTTTTTGAGGTAGACGGGGCAAGACTGGTCCCATCTTTTCACCTGATCTCTATTCCGGATGTAACCGCATTTGCCCTTTTGCCGGTCAGAAAACGACATTAAAAAATAAAGAATTTAGTTGAACCATCAGCCTGATAACTTTATACTTCTAATACAGAGGCTCAAATTCTTGCCGGACGGAATTCGATTATATAGGTTTCAGTTTAAACTGGAATTGATGTCCCAAAAACTTTTTCTCATACTGAATATCAGCAACCCTGGACCGGGCAAACGAAATAAATGAAGATATGGACAACAAATGCTTTGGCCGTCCTTTTTTTCCCTGACAAGAAGTTCCCTCTTGAGATCGGCACTCCAATGTATATCCAAAGTTCTTTTCTCCAAAACGCCGTCCCCGGGGACATGGCTCTAATCGAACTCCCTGAGGACTACATGGAATTTTTGGTGGCGGCGAAGGCAAAAGGAATTCTTGGCCCTTTCATATTCATATCACCCGAGCCGACAGTAATAGATGAACAGATGAAGAGTTATAACGCGATGGTCCTCTATATGAAGAAAACTGAAATTTCTGAAATACGCGAGGTCGTAAATTTTATAGTAAGGCTGGCATCGACACGCGACCGGAGAGCCGCTGCCGTGCAAGTCCCGGTTAGCGAAAATGTTGAATTTGAAACCTTTCAAAGAGAAAGTCCTGTAACAGACCCTTCAATTATCAAAAAAGTGCTCGAATCCATTTTGCGCGCGGGCACACCTGTGATTGTGTCTGTGGGCATTTTAGAGGATGGGGACCTCGTAACGGCCAGAGGGCTTTGCCATGTCAAGGCATTGACCGGTCATGAAATGGTCCTGTACAGGCTCTCGCCCGAGGCATTTTCGGGGGTATTAAAGAAAAATACGCAGATCAAACTTGTTCTTTCTCATCTCGATGAAAATTATGAGATCAGTTCTGCAGTGCTTACGACCGGTTTGGATAATCTATATATCAAAATTCCAGATACTTTGTTCATAGAGAAAAGAGGGAATGTCCGGGTAGAGCCAAGCCGGAGGAAACCGGTCCTGCTCTATATGCTTCGGACGAACGTTCCTACAAATCCCTTGCGCGTGGGCGATATCTAGATCG
>JAKAEG010000335.1 GCA_021819985.1 Nitrospirota bacterium
AACCGCTAGCGCGGACAAGGATGTTCCTTCGGCGCGGGCCCATGGATTTTTTTATAGCCTCTGGTATATGAAACGGGGAATATGGTACCGGCGCTTGTTAAAGACAATACCCAGAAGCCTGCCGCCGTTTTTCCCTATCATTTCTTTTGCATGTTCAGCAACAGGCCACCTTGTGGTTTCGGCTTCCAGCACCAGAACAACTCCGTCGGTATTACGGCAGAAAGCGGCGCCCGCCGGAGAAACGGTCACGGCTGGAGAATCCACAAGGATAAGATCGAACCTTTCTTTCAACTCGAATAAGTAGGATTTCATTTCCGGTGAATTAAAGCCCTGGTGGACGGAAGCCCCGTTCATGGGAATCTGGCTTACATACAGGTCCCCCGATGCCTTGCCCCGGTAAAGGACCTCATCGATATCCCCACTTCCCGGCGCCCCCTTATCTGGACCGTCATTCCCACCCGGTAGTACCCCGCCCCATCCGCGGCCGGGCCCGGTTTCGGTGAAAGACTGGTCCACGCCAGGGGCGGACCGGCCAAGGTCCAGAATAAGGACCGGTTTCCCGAGCGTGCCTGCAACAGTGCGCCCGAATTTTCTGACAACCGTCGATATGCCTTCGCCTTTGCGCGATCCTATGAACTGTATTATTTTTTTTGCTGCATCGGGCAAAAGAGATTCAATATTCTGATAAAGGGTGAGCATTGCATTTTCGAGTTCAGGGTCTCCCTCGCCATCCTGAGGGGACGGCAATATTACCGGTTCCTCCACGGTCGGGATTTTACTTCCGGCCTTTATCCTTGGCGGCTTTATCTGTTCGTTTTTGTTTTTTTCCATTTTTTATCTCCGCATTAAAAACCTCATCTCCTGTATCCAATGCTCGCCAGGACGGGCAATCCAAGTCTTTTCTCAGCGCCTTCGGGGGTTGAAAGCACCTGCGAATAATACTCTGCCAGGAAGGCGTACCCGACCCCCGCAACGGCCCCAAGAAGAATGCTCAGAAGAATGTTCAAGCCCTTTTTTGGGTGCACCGGTTTCGCGGGGATGCCTGCCTCCTGGATGACGCTTACATTTGCCATTTTTTGCCGGTTCATGTCATCAGAGATGCGGGCCTCCTCGACCTTGCCGGCATAATTGCGGTAGTTCAGGTTATCGAGTTCCTCCGAGCGTTGCAGGTCTTCCAGTTGCCTCCCCTTGAGGTCCAAAGATCCTATTTCGCCGTTGACCTGATCAAGCTGGCGGCCCAAGACCCCTTCGTTGGCAAGCTGGGAACTCAGTTCCGCCTGGGTTTTGAGCGCGTCCGCCTCAACCCCCTGATATACCGGGTTTCCGGTCTCCACTTTTTTCTCAATGCCCCCCTCCTGTTTGCCAAGGAAATCCGAAACGATCGCGATCTCTTTCCGGACGTTTGCGACCAGCGGATTGGTTTCCTTGTATTGCTCAAGAAGTTGTTGCTCCTCAAGCTGGAGATCAAGGAGCTTGCCCCTGCCCTCGACGATTATCTTGTCCAGCTCCGTCGGCGTATACGCATTTTTGTTCCCCGGCAGGGAAAACGCTTTCATCTGGGCCTGGAGGGTGGAAAGTCTGCTCCGCAGCTCGTCAATATTTTTCTTCGTGTCTTTGGATTCAGTGTCCAGGTCCATTTGCTGTTTAAGGAGCAGGCCCTTTTGTTCATCCAGGTCATACACCCGGTTTTTTTCCTTGAATTCCTCAAGCTCGTTTTCCGATTCGGTCAGCTTCCGGTCATAGATCGAGAGCTGCCGTTCTAAAAATGGGGATTGAAAACCGCTATAGACCTCGAGATGTTTTACCTTATAAAAGGCAATCAGCAGGTTTACGGCTTCGGCGGCCATCCTTGGGTCCTTGTGCCGGAAGGAGACCTCGATCACGCTGGATTTTTTTACCGCCCGCACGTCCAGATTCTTCGAGAATTTGATTATCGCCGCTTGAAGCGGCGGCAATTTCGGACTGATCCCAATATCAGCCAGCAACGAGGAGGAGTTTTTTACAAGCTCAGGATAGATATTTTCCACTTTGACGGCCCTTATGACTTTTTCGATCAGGTCCCTGCTGGTAAGGATATTGATCTCAGAGTTGACCATCTCCTCCTGACTGACCAGGGGCGGAGTCCTTTCCGCCTGGCTGTCTCCCGTTTCCGAGTGATAGATATATTCCCTGCCGAACTTCACCAGCAGGCGCGACTTGGCCTCATAAGCAGGCGCAAGCAGGAAAGAGAGGGCCGTTACAGCCATTACGGTCATTAAAAAAATGGCCGAGATCGCCCTCTTATGCCTGAAAATGACCGTAAGATGATCTTTTAAATTTTCTGTATCCTGTATCCGTGTGTTCATGGTTTTTTTAAATTAAAAAGTTCACTGTGTGTGCCTGTTGAAATTGTAATAGCCGCCTGCCTCCACATTTATGGGAATATTTTTCCGCAGGTACTGGTCTACCCACATATTCACATCGGCGATCCTTGATTTCGGCACGTACACAATATCGTCTGGCAGCAGGTAAATATCCTGGTTGGTTCCGGTGCCGTCCAGGACCTTGTCGATATTCACGGAAAGCACGAACGGCCTGTTGCCGGGTAAAAAATCCCTGCGGACTATGAGTATCTGTCTCCTTTCGGCCGTGTCCTTGATGCCTCCCGCTTGGGACAATGACTGCAATACGGACATGGGCGAGGCCAGGCTCAGCATGCCAGGCTTGTTCACCTCCCCGTCAACAAAAACTTCCTGTCCCCCGAATGCGCTGACCATTACCGTTATTTCAGCCTTGTGAAGCAGCGGGGAATATATCTTTGTGAGCTTTTCAGTCAATTGAGCGGGAGTCAGTCCCGTGGTCATTATTTCATGGGCCAGCTGCAGGGAAATGCGCCCATCCGGACGCACGATAACCTGTTCATCAAGACCGGGATTATAGAAGAATTTGATTACCAGCTGATCGCCGGGCCTGATCCTGTATTCGCTGGGGACAGCGGCGGAAAAAGCCATTTGCCCTACGGGTTTTACAGCGGGCAGATTTTTAACGGAGCATGAGGGAAGTAACAGGCCCGAAATGATGGTAATGCATATGCCCGGCAAAACTGATTTTTTCATTAAGCCCTTTTCTTTTTATGCGGCCCGATAATGGAAATTGCTCGATTATATAAATTGCTTTTAGCTATATCACCTGTACTAAAGTACAGGTTCTTTTTAAAACTCCTTTTGGTGCATGCAAAAAAAACCATATACGTGATAGCAAGGGCCGATAGGGTCTGCGTCATGAATGTGGGGCGGATCAGGCTGCACGGGACCCCCAATAGTCCTCGAAGCGGCCGGATTTGATA
>JAKAEG010000336.1 GCA_021819985.1 Nitrospirota bacterium
CGGGAATAGTGCTTACACCGATCTGCTCTCATTCGCTCGCCATGAGGCCTATAGTCCTTCCACAGGAGGTGGAGATAGAGATCACCCCTGTAACTGCCAACGCGGAGGTGTTCCTTACGCTCGACGGCCAGGTTGGCTTTACGCTCAGGGAGCGGGACGTTGTCACAGTCACAAAGTCTCCGCACATTACGAAGCTGCTCATGCCCTTTGAAAGGGATTATTTTCAGGTATTAAGGGAGAAACTCAGATGGGGGAGCCGGTAAGCAGGACTGATCTCAGGCACGTATTTGAATTTTACAAGGCGCTGGGCCTTGATGAGGTCCCGCTGAATGCCGGCGGCGCCACGGAAGAAAACGGGATGAACAAAAAAGGCAAAAAAGACAAACAAGACAAAAACAAAAAAGTCTCCGCGGCTGAAAAAGCCGCCTCCCTCGAAAAACTTTTCAAGGAAGAGATAGATGGCTGCACCGGGTGCAAGCTATCGGGAGGCAGGGCGAACATAGTATTTGGCGAGGGAGACCCCTCGGCAAGGCTTATGTTCATAGGCGAGGCCCCCGGCGCGGAGGAGGACAAGCAGGGCCGTCCGTTCGTCGGAAGAGCCGGGCAACTGCTTACAAACCTTATAGAAAAGCTGGGCTTGAAAAGGGATGAGGTCTTCATAGCCAACATAATAAAATGCAGGCCGGAGGCAAACAGGGACCCGGAAGAGGACGAGGTAAGCGCGTGCCTTCCCTACCTCAAAAAACAGATAGAAATAATCCAGCCTGGGGCCATAATTGCCCTTGGGAGGGTTTCAGCGCAGACGCTGCTTCAGACGATGGTCCAGATAAGCAAGCTGCGCGGCAATTTTTCGAGTTTCGAAGGGATCCCCCTGATGCCCACATTCCATCCCTCCTACCTGCTCAGAAATCCCAAAGACAAGAAGCTTACCTGGGAGGACGCCCTTCAGGTCCTGGACCTGTTGGGAATAAAGGCCCCCGCGCCGCAGGCACAGGACAAAACTCAATGAAGCAGCTCTGGGCGCCATGGCGGCTGCAATATATACTCTCGCCAAAAATTTGATTTGTGATTTGATTAGAAATGATAAGAGAACTCAGGATCAGGGATTTCGCCATAATCAGGGACCTGGAAGTCTGCTTTCAACCAGGCCTGAACGTGCTTACCGGCGAGACTGGCGCCGGGAAATCGATAATAATAGACGCCCTGGGAATCGCTCTTGGGGAGCGGGCATATTCGGAGATGATACGCTCCGGATGCGATTCGGCGGCGGTGCAGGTGTACTTCGAGACGAAAGACACTCCCCCCATACTGGAAGAACTCGCCATCGGAGGCGGAGACGGTATCGTTTTGAGGCGGGTAATTTCGACCTCATCCGGCAAAAGCAGGGCTTTCCTGAACGATACGATGGTCGGGGTCCAGACGCTTTCTGATCTGGGCAGAGACCTGGTGGACATCCATGGCCAGCACGAACACCAAAGCCTCCTTTCTTCCCAAAACCAGTTAAGAATGCTCGATGAGGCCGCAGGCCTTGTCACGGAAAGAAAACTGGTTGGCGCTATGTTCGCCCAGGTGCAGTCGGCAAAGGAAAAATTGGCCGGTATCGGCTCCGGGCTGGAGGAGAAAAACAGGAGGCGCGAGTTCCTTACGTTTCAGATCGAAGAGATAACTTCCGCGGGGCCCGAGCCAGGGGAAGACGCGAAACTGGAAGAAGAAAAAAAGATCCTTTCCCACATGCTCCGTTTGAGGGAACTCATGGAGAGTGCGTATTCGCTTATATACGGCGCTGAAAATTCCGCCCTGGAAGGCCTGTCGGGCGCAAAAAACGCGCTTGAGGAGGCCGCCTCGATCGACCCCGAAGCCGGCCAGCCGCTTGAATTCATCAGGCAGGCCCTGCCATATCTCGAAGAAGCGGCCATGTTCCTGAGGTCGAAAAAGGACTCATATGAACCCGATCCGGACAGGCTTGCCCAGGTGGAAGAAAGGCTTGAACTGATAAAAAAACTTAGAAAAAAATACGGCGGCTCGATAGAAGAAATTCTGGAATTCATGGAACGCGCGCAAGCCGAGCTTTCAGAAATTATTGATGAAGGAGAAAATTCTGAAAAGCTCGAAAAAGAACTTAAGGAACTGGAAAAACAGTTAAATGAGGCGTCGGAGGCCCTTTCCGCCAAAAGAAAAAAATTCGCCGCCGGCGCTGAAATGGCCATAACGCTCATCTTAAAGGAACTGGCGCTTGAAAAGGCCGTCTTCAGGATGGAGTTTTCCCGTACCGTGCCCGGAGGCGACGGCGCGGATAAAATAGAATTTCTCTTTAATGCCAATCCCGGCGAGGCGCTGAAGCCGCTTGGTAAAGTGGCTTCAGGCGGTGAGCTTTCCAGGTTGATGCTCGCGCTAAAGAGCGCGATGCGCAGCAATGGGGTCCCGGTCCTGGTTTTCGATGAGGTGGACGCGGGCATCGGGGGGAAAACGGCCTGGAACGTGGCAATAAAATTGAAGGAGCTTGCCCGTACCCATCAGGTGCTCTGCATTACGCATGAGCCTCAGATAGCGGGCGCGGCCGGCGCCCATTTTGTCATAGAAAAAGAGGCCTCAGAGGAAGGAACAAAGGTTATAATAAGGGAGGTAAAAGGCGGGGCCAGGCAGGAAGAAGTGGCAAGGATGCTTGGAGGGAAACTGACCGATGCGTCTTTAAGGCACGCAAAAGAACTCATTGAAAGAGGGTTTTTATTATAAAAAATCGTGAAAACGAACCGAAACGGAAATAATAAAGGCAGGACTGAAACGGGCATCATGAAAACAGGATCCAAAGGCCGCAAAGTTAATGCCGGAATAGAAGATAATACCGGAGCAGGCCGGGCCAAAAGCCGCAGGCAGGGGAAGATACGCATCAGGACCGAGCTTTGCAAGGGATGTAAATACTGCGTTATATCGTGTCCAAAAGGCGTGATCGAACTGAATAAAGAACTCAATACGTCCGGCTTTTATACCGCCTATGCCCTGAGGATGGAAGATTGTTCAGGATGTGCCATTTGCGCCAAAATGTGCCCCGAGGTGGCAATAGAGGTCTGGGCGGATTAGAGTTTTTAAATTAAATTTTATTGGAAATAGAAAAAAATCCCCACAATGTGGGGATTTTTTTTAGCATTTTTAAACTTATATTATTTTATATCCAAAACCTCTACATCGAAATGCAGTGTCTTGCCGGCCATCGGCGGATTAAGGTCGAGAACGGCCGTATCTTTTTTTATCTTTACGACTTTTATCGGAAAACTCCTCCCGTCGGGCCCCTGCCCATAAATCGTCATTCCGGGAACGATCTTG
>JAKAEG010000029.1 GCA_021819985.1 Nitrospirota bacterium
ACGCGTCCGGTGTCGTCGTTTACATCAAAAAAAGGTGAGGCAATCCGAGCCTCGCTCGGAGATCCCCCGCGTGCGCGGCACAGCTGGATTGCCTCCTCCATGCTGCTGCGCGCGGGACGGTCCATGCCTATAGAGGCAAGTGTACATACGATATACTGCCGGATCGCCTCCCTTCGCCGGGGCTGCTTCCATCCCTTCGCCTGCCGCTCAACCTGCCTCAGAAAGGCCTCAGCCCGTCGTATCTCGGGAGGCTGGTCTGATGAAGCTGGCACGAGCAGGAGCAGACTTCGGAGAAATGCGACCGCATCGTTCAAACTGTCGACATCGGCATCTTCAGGTCCGAGATCAACCGACGAGGCAATCTCAAAGTTGCTTCGGCAGCCCTGCTCTGTGAGGTTCGCGGAAGCAACGATGATTCGTATGTGGTGTGTCCATGCTAGCAAACTGAGCTTTGCGTGCTGCTTGCCGCCACTGACCCGCACCGGCAGCACATCCCACCTCAACGAGTGTTCCACCCCCGCCTGTGTGTAATCAACTAGGGCCCCCGCGTAGATGCCACCAAGCCTGCTCTCCCTCTCGAGGAGAAACGCCAGATCCTCGCGGTTGGGCTCTGACTCGATTTCGAGGAACCGTGCGAGGCACTGCTCTTCAAACAGTCCTGTGGAGAATGTAAACGTTGTGGCAAGACACCCGACAGGGTCCCCCGCATCTTGAGGCGGCCTCCACAGGGCAAGCATCGTTCCACTGGATAGTTTTCTTCGTTTGCTCAAGACAGATCCTTGTAGAAACGACGGATCGGCCTGCTGCGATAGTAATGCACATAGCTGCCAGGCTGAATTTCATGGCGCGGTTCGCGGTACCGATGTCGGACATATATGCGCTCCGGTCCAATGCGGTCGAACCAGGGACGCTTGCCATCCGCAGACTTGGCCCGCTGGACCGCTTCGTGGTGATCACAGAGCGCAAGCGCGCAGAGCCCTGCATCCATTGGGTCAGCGAAGGACTTGAACCTTTCGCTGAACAGGTTCTGAAGAGAGACGCTTGTGAGGGTAACCTCTCCAAGGGCGCGATACGCATTCTCGAACTGTTCGTACAGGCCTTGAACGCTCCGTGTGAAGTCAGCATCGCGGACGATTTCCCGCACAGTGAATCCCTGCACGTCCGACCGCGCCGCCTCCGCTCTCAGGACGTCAAATGCGTCCTGCAGGCTGCGGGCAAACCGCTCATAAGCCCTTATAGCCTTGAGCAAGGCGCCGTATTTAGGCTCCCGCTCTTCAAGGACATCATGCAAGGCCTCTTCCCGCAATTCATCATCGCCGAACTCAGCCTGGAGCTGCCAGATTGCTGGTAAGGCCCCCAGCCGTCCTTCGTCGTAAGCGAGAAGAAGGTCGCGGAGATATTTTTTTTCATGGATCTTACAACCCTCTGGGACGAAGGCTCCTGCCAGTTCAGCCCACGCTTGTTTGCCCCACCCGGGCGATGTACGAGGCGGCTTCTCGTCAGAGCTGCGGCGGATCGCCGCAGACCACCTGGACAAAACCTTCTTGGCTCCGTCGAGACCGCCAAGGCCAAGATCGCGCGCCCAGGCGTCCACCAGCTTCTCCGCATTCCGGCCTGGACTTAAATGGATGTCGACAATACCGATGTGTACAGCAAGCCTTTTGTAAACACCGTTGAACCCGAAAATGCTGGGAGTTTTCAGGTAACTACGGGCATCAAGATAGCCATGGTTGTCGAGCGCGTGTTGCGTCACAAGCGTTCCAGGTACTCCCCAGATTTCAGGATTGTCACTCAACTCACGAATCATGGATTCCACGACAAGCCATTCCCAGACAAGATATGGGGAGGCATCGCGCTTCTGTGGATCTTCTATGAGTCCTTCGGTCACCATAGATCCCACAGCCATTGCAGTCAGGAACCTGATACGCTGCATCCTTTCTCTCACCGCTGGCACAAGCTGCACTGCCAGCTGGTCGGCAATTTGGTAGAGCCCCAGAGGGTCAAGCGCACCTTCGCTGGTACCAAGCGGGTCGTAACTCGTTATAAATGGAAATATCATAGCCGTCCTTCAATCAATTATCACTCTATCTTTTTTCAGCAACGAAGGCCTATTGGTGCTGTACGAGACACCATGAAAATATTCTTGTGCTAATGACTGTTTATGATACCAAGGATTTAAAATGGAAAAGATGAATAATTTGAAAGGAATTTAAAAAAATTGCGACATTTTTGCGACATTAATTAAAAATCAAGGAACTGAAAATCACATAAGTCTTTGATTTTAAAGAAAGCGGGCGACGGGATTCGAACCCGCGACCTTCAGCTTGGGAAGCTGACACTCTACCACTGAGTTACACCCGCTATAAGACGCGCCGCCGTGTCCTGTATTTTACCCCATATAGAGATAAAATGCACCGCAAAGCGAATGCGGCTTTAACTCTTATTGCTTTTCAAAAAGATCATAATCCCCGCGTGTCTCAAGCAAACGGGGCTGCCAGGGGCCTTTCAGTGCCAGGACATCTTTTGCGTCATCCCGTCTGGTTATGATGAGTACCTGTTTGTGTGCGGATACCGCGCCGTTCAAGGCGGCCGCAAGCTCATTCACGCTGCCGATGCCGTCTATTTTGTGGCCGGAGTAGAAAACAACGCTGGGATTGTTTATCTTGTATTCTATGAGAACGCCGCCCGGCCGGAGATTTTTTTTCGCGTACAGGCTGAAGTCATAAAGGCCGCCCTGAAGATACCGGCTGGCGGCGGGCACTGCACCGGCCGTGACGACCGTAAGGAAGGCTGCCATTAGAAGCGCGAGGACCCCGGTTCTGCTCTTGCCTCCTGCAGCGTTGAATACGGAAACGGCAGCCATGATAAACATGATGCCCGAAAGCCAGTAAGCCCAGCCCGCGTTTATTCCAGCCTTAAGCAGATATCCATGCGCGCCAAAAAAGCCCGCAGCCAATACCAATGACACAAAAGCGATGAACCAGTTAGAAAATCTGCCGGACTTTTTACCCGCTGCGGCACCGATGCCGGAGGATATCAGCAGCGCGGCGGCCGGTATGCCTGGAAGGATATAATCCGGGAGTTTCGTTTTTGCGAAGGAGAAAAAGACCACAACAAAGACAAGCCAGATAAACGCAAGCAGTCCGGGTGAGTTTCTCCTTTCCCGTACAGCGGCCCGGATACCCTGAGGCAGGTATGCTATCCACGGGAAAAGCCCCAGGGCCAGCACAGGGATGTAGTAATAAACGGGCCCCGTGTGACCAGATATGACATGCAGATATCTTTCGAAATGCTGCCTGATAAAGAAATTCTGTATGAACTCATAGCCATTGGCCCTGTAGCAGGCAATGTACCACGGAGAGGCAACCGCAAGGAAAAGCAATATCCCCGGAAAGCTCCAGAGTTTTTTCAGGGCCTCGAAAAATCCCCCGGTAAGGAGTTCATAGATAAACGCGATGCCAACAGGAAAGATTATGCCTATTAGTCCCTTGGTAAGAAACGCCAGGGCGGAAAACAGGTAAAACCCGTATATATACCCCTTGCTTTCTTTTGTGCTGTAAAGATAGAAGCACATAAGAGAAAGCGTTATGAATAACGTAAGCGTCATATCCGTAACCGCGGCATGGGAGTACGCAAGGAAAAAAAGAGAAAGCATCAGGGATAAAGAAGCGTAAAATGCCCTGCTTTCCCGTCGGATGAACGGCCCTGAAAAACGGGATTTCTCTTTCGACAGCCCCTCGAAGAAGAAAACAACCAGGGCTAAGAGGCATGCGGCAGCGGCTGACGGGAACCTTGCCGCAAACTCGTTTACTCCAAAGGCCTTGTAAGAGGCGGCCATAAGCCAATATATCATTATCGGTTTATCGAAACGCTTGGCCCCGTTATAAGTGGGTGTTACCCAGTCTCCGCTGTGCAGCATCTCTTTGGAGGCCTGGGCGAAGACCGCCTCGTCCACGTCGAAAAGCGTAAAGGAGCCCAGCTCGAAAAAAGCGATGAACAAGGCTATGGCGATTACCGGAAACGCATATTTTCCCATTGAACTAGCTTATATTCTCCCATGCCGTAAAGTCTACTCGTCTGGAAGCAAAATTTACGTTTTTCGATCAATCCTTTTCCCCTCTCCCTTTGGGAGTGGGGCCGGGGTGAGGGGTTTTTAAAGTGAGAGCGAATTTCTTTATCTGCTCAGAATTTATGGCCCCTTCCCTCAATACCTTTATATCTGCTCCGGTCACATCCACAATGGTGGAAGGCGGCCCGCCGGGAGAGCTTCCCCCGTCAATTATCAGGTCCACCCCGCCGCCGAAATAATCCAGCACCGCGCGGGCACTGGTTGCAGGGGCAAGCCCGGAGGGATTTGCGCTGGTTGCGGTCAATGGCAGGCCCAGGCGTTTCACAAGCTCCAGGGCAAAAGACGGCCCGGGGACCCTCACAGCCACCTTGCCTTCTTTTGATATGAACCCTGAAAGGCCGTCTTTCGCAGGCAAAAGGAGCGTAAGCGGACCCGGCCAAAAAACCTGCGCCAGTTTCAGGGCAACAGGCCCCGGCTCCTGGCTTACGAGCAATAGATCCTGAATAGAACCAATTATCAGGGGAAAAGGCTTTTCCCGCCTTTGACCTTTCAAAGCGAAAATGCGTTCAAGCGCGGTGTGGCCGTCATATCTTGCGCACAGGCCGTAGCTGCTTTCCGTCGGGCAGGCCACAATGCCGCCTTGCCGGAGGATTTTCACCGCCTCGTTCATGGCGTCTTCGGAATGGTTGGTATTAATTTTTACAAGGTGCATTGTGAAAACAAGAAAACAAATAAGAAAATTTTCATTCCCCGTTTTCCGCCCGTTTCAGAAGCATGGACTTAACAGGCAATCCAAGCTCCCTGGAGACCACTTCACACTTGGACTGCAACAGGAAAAATATGTTCTTTTTCTCATCCATCAGCGTTTCAAAATTCCCCTGCCCCTTGCTGATGACAAGCTCCGCATTTTCATATATTTCCCTGAATCCGGCCGATGTCATATCGAGTATTGTGCCTATGCAATCGGAGCCGTTGTCCACCACACGGCATATTTCCGTTATCCCTGTTTCCCGGGCGTCCTCTATTGTGGCGTCGTTTAAAACGGGGCTGCCCTTTACTGCAACGGTCACGTCCTTGCCCATTTTTTTAAGGACCTCGATAAGTGTCCTGTCGAAGGCTATCTCGCCCGCGTTATCAACCAGGTAAAGAATGCCGGCGCTTTTGTCCACGGCTTTTCTGAAGGCATCGTAATCGTCGCAGGCTATCGGGCCTCCAAGCGCTTTTTCCACTGTGGCGTCGATATCTATCGATGTAAATATGCCGAAATCTATTATGTTTCCTGCTATGGCAAGCCTGGCCGCCGTAAAGAGCGGATCCGGCGAGGACTGAAGGACCCCTGAAAGACTGTCGCACACCTCCATGGCAAGCCTGTTGTAATCCGATTTTATTTTTTTAAAGGGGTCCGCCTCCAGTATCTCCCGGATACGGCGGTGCATGAATGTGGTGGCGTGCGCGGGACTTTTGGAGAGGTCGGCCTTTTGGAGTTCGGGCATTATGCCCTTTATTACCGCCTCAAAACGGCTCTCGTCTTTTTTGCTCAACCTGAAGGCAATGACCGCCTGCCTGAAAAAACAGGGAAAGCAGTCCGGATGGACTCTCATTTAGATACGTCTTTTACCTTGGACTTCCTCTTGACCTCGGCCGCAAGCGACCGCTTGAAATCCTTTAAAAGCCTTTCGACCTTCCTGTCACCGGACGCTATTATCTGGGCCGCGAAGATGCCCGCGTTCTTCGCCCCTGCCTTCCCTATGGCCATGGTGGCCACGGGCACCCCGGGAGGCATCTGCACTGTTGCATAAAGCGCGTCCAGGCCTTTTAACGGCGAGCTGTCTATGGGCACGCCTATTACGGGAAGCGTGGTCTTCGAGGCGATGAACCCGGCCAGGTGGGCCGCGGCCCCGGCGCCCGCTATGATCACCGCGACGCCGTCTTTTTCGGCACGGGAGACTATCTCGTCCACCAGTTCAGGGCTCCTGTGGGCGGAGGCTATGCGCATTTCATAAGGGATGGCGAAGTGGTCAAGCATCTTTGCCGATTCTTCCATAAGGGACAGGTCGGAGTCGCTTCCCATAATTATAAGAACCTTGTGTTTCATTTACTGGCGTCCCCCTTTATTGCCCTGTCAGCGATGTCCTTCCTGAACTGCATTCCCTCAAAGGTTATCATCTGCGCAGCCTCGTAAGCCCTGGCTTTTGCTTCCTTTACGTCTTTTCCCGTCGCGGTCACTCCAAGCACCCGTCCTCCGGCGGTAACAAAGTTTTCCCCGTCAAAAACCGTCCCGGCATGGAAGACGACCACATCTTTCAGTTTACCCGCATTATCGAGTCCCTTTATTGCCATGCCTTTCTGATACTTTCCGGGATATCCGCCCGAAGCCATCACGACGCAAACGGAGGACTCCCGTTTCCATTCAATATTCGCCTGGGCCAGTTTTCCTTCGGAGGTGGCGAGGATGATCTCGAAGAAATCCGAATCCAGCCTTCTCAGGACCGCCTGCGTTTCGGGGTCTCCGAACCTGCAATTAAACTCAAGCACGTAAGGTTTTTTTCCATCCCTTATCATGAGCCCCACGTATATTACGCCCCTGAAATCCATTCCTTCGGCCTGTATGCCGCGGAGAAACGGCTTCATTATGGTCTCCATTACGGTCTGTTCCATTTCCGGCCCCAGTACCGGCGCCGGACTGTAAGCTCCCATGCCTCCCGTGTTCGGGCCAAGGTCATTGTCGAAAATGCGCTTGTGGTCCTGCGAGGAAACCATCGGGACTATGATTTTCCCATCGGTAAAGGCCATGAAAGAGGCCTCTTCCCCATCGATGCAGTCTTCCACAACCACCTTGTCACCCGCCGCTCCAAAGGCGCGCTCCTTCATTATAAGGCGCAGGGCATCGGTTGCCTCGTGAACGGTTTTTGCTACGATGACGCCCTTGCCCGCCGCAAGCCCGTCGGCCTTGATAACGATCGGGGCCCCTTTGAGCCTTACATAATCTTCCGCATGCATATAGGATGTGAAGACTTTATAATCGGCCGTGGGCAGGCCGTAGCGGCGCATGAAGTCCTTTGAAAATGATTTGCTGGCTTCGAGCCTGGCGGCATCAATGCCGGGGCCGAATATCTTTCTGCCGTCTTTCCTGAAAACCGTGGCGAGGCCGGCCGCAAGCGGGTCTTCGGGGCCTACTATGGTCAGGTCTATCCATTCGTATTTCACCAGGTTAAGGATGGCGTCGAAATCGAGCGGGTCTATGTCCACGCATTCGGCCAGCTCCGCTATTCCGGCATTACCCGGACAGCAGTAAATTTTGTCCACGCGACGGCTCTGGGAGAGCTTCCATACGAGAGCGTGTTCCCTCCCGCCGCTTCCTATTACAAGTACTTTCATATCATTTAACCTTATATATTTTAATTTTTAGAGGTAAAGCGTTCCAGGTAAGCAGCTATAATGCCATCGTAACGCGACGTGTGCTGGAACACCTTTTTTGCAAGGAGCAGGCGCGTCTTGCCGCTGACCTCTCCGCCGGTGGACTTCAACTCTTCAAGGACCGGGGCATAATCTGCAGGATCGACGATCACGGTCACGGATTCGAAATTCTTTGAAGCGGCCCTGAGCATGGTCGGCCCGCCGATATCTATGTTTTCGATGGCCTCATCGAATTTGACGTCGGGGTTGGACACTGTGCGCTCGAACGGATAGAGGTTCACGACAACGATATCTATTAGCCCGATGCCGTGCTCTTCCAGGTCCTTCATGTGCCTTGGCTCGTTCCTTTTCGCAAGCAGTCCGCCATGGACCTTCGGGTGGAGCGTCTTAAGCCTGCCGTCAAGCATCTCCGGAAACCCGGTATAGTCCCCGATGTCCATAACCTGGAGACCCGCCTCTTTGAGCGCCTTGGCAGTCCCGCCCGTGGAGATCAGCTCCACCCCCATGCCGGAAAGCCCCTTTGCGAACTCGACAAGCCCGCTTTTGTCGGAAACGCTGAGAAGCGCTCTTTTTGCCCTTTTTGTCTCGGACATACTGGTTCTCCCCCTATCTGGAAAAAAGAGATTTCTTAAATTATTTATTAAAAAAAAATTATTCGCGCCCTGAAAAAACGAGGATTTATTTTATCACCCGGAGGAAGAGCTTGTAAAGCGCAAGGGGCAGTTTGGGCCTGCGACATGAATGCGGGTTTGATTAAAGAAGCCAGAAAGCCGCGTATACCCGGGACGGCTTGCGGCTGCGGAGTTTGGGAAGAGGTCCGTTCCGCCAAGTGAGCCCACATATTCAGCCGGAATGACAGGCCTTTTAAGAAAATTTATGGGACACAAGCCCCCCCAATCAATCCATTTACAATCCCAAATTTTTTGATAAAGTTTTGAATATGAGAATAAAGCGGATCGCGTTCATAGAGCCCAATACCCCTGGCAGGCACGTTTTCAGCAAGATAAGGATACCCAGGCTGGGCGCGCTCCTTCTTGCCACGATAATGAAGGCGCGGGGCTACGAGACCCGCGTGTTTCTGGAGGACCTCGCCGATCCTGACTGGCGCTGGATAGAGAACTCCGATGTGCTTTGCATCTCCGCGATAACCAACACCGCCCAGCGCTCTTACGCAATAGCGGACAAGTACAGGAATCTTGGCATGCCGGTCATAATGGGCGGGGCACATCCTTCCTTCATGCCCGGGGAGGCCCTGGGCCACGCCGATTATGTCGTGCGGCAGGAAGGCGATGAAAGCCTGCCCGAGCTGATCGGCTATCTTGAAAAAAGCGGGCTTGAAAAGGGCGGAAACGGGATCGGCCAAATAAAGGGCGTCTCATACAAAAAAAATGGCGAAGACGTCCATAACCAGCCAAGGCCTTTTATTTCCGAGCTTCTGAATGTCCCCAGCCCGGATTTCTCTCTTGCCCACGGCTGGAAACCCGGAGACGTTTACCCGGTTTCCAGTTCCAGGGGATGTCCCTTTCAGTGCCGGTTTTGCTCCGTGATCCATATGTTCGGCAAAAAATACCGGTTCCGTTCGGTTGAGTCCACGCTGGCGGATTTAAGGGCGCTTAAAAAGATCAGCGGCACGGTATTTTTTGTGGACGACAATTTCACGGCGAACAAAACGCGCGCAAAGGAGATACTGCGCGGCATGATCTCCGAAAAACTGAACATCCGCTGGTCGGCGCAGACCAGGGTGGATGTCGCAAGCGACCCTGAGCTTCTAAAACTCATGGCCGATGCGGGATGCGCGAAGCTCTTTATAGGATTTGAGTCCATAAACCCGCGCACGCTTGAACTCTATAACAAGAAACAGGACCTGGACCAGATAAAAAACTGCATTAACGCGTTGTCCGAACACGGCATAAGCATACACGGAATGTTCGTAATGGGGGCGGATACGGATGACGTGCAAACCATCAGAAATACCGCGGATTTCGCGAAGGTGCTTGGGCGGGGCACGCTCCAGATAATGATGCTCACGCCATATCCAGGCACCCCTATATACAATGAACTCGAATCACAGGGACGCCTGCTTCATAAAAACTGGATAAAATACGACGGTTTAAATGCCGTTTACCAGCCGGCCCTTATGAGCCCGGAGGAACTTCATATAGAGACATTGAAGGGACTTAAAAAATTCTATTCCTGGAAGTACATAATGGGCCATATGATAGACCGTAATTTCTACCACGCTGCTTTGGGATTATATGGGAAGAATGCTGTCCGCCTCGCGCTCAAGAACGCGAAAAGTTATCTGGACGAGGCCGTAATGGGCAGGATGGCCACCAGGTTCCCTTCAAAAGCCATAGGCTAGAACTTATTTGATACAGTTCTATTACCTTCTTAATACTGTATCTATCTTAATACTGTATCTATGGATATCTCCTTTGACAGACCGCCAAGATCTTTGGCTATATCATTCAGGAGCATAAAATTTTTGTTGAATTGTTTGGCAGTGGCAAGGAGTTTCTTCGCCTGCTTCTTATCCACTTTCCCTATATCGTTGGCACAACTTGTTAAATAGGTTTGAAAACCGGCAAGGCTTTGCGCCTGTTTTTCCAGGTCCTCTATCACTGCTGAAAGAGACGGATAGATATCTTTCAATACTGAAATCATTTTTTTAAATACCTCCTGGGCTAAAAACCCTTGTAAAATGCTCTCACAAATAAAAAAGGAGTCAATCGGGAAGGCCGGGCAGATAACGGAAAAAATTTTATTTCCTGGGACCTGTTTCAAAATTGATTCTGAAGCGAAAGAGAGAGGAAATCGGCAGTATGTTCAAAGCTCTAAAAAGGAGATAAGTCCGGCAAGGGGCACCGCAAGATGCGCCATCGGAACCCCTTTACCGAGGCCAAAAACAGGAAAACAGTTTTTTTGCAAAATGACCGGAAGCTGAGACCAGGAATATCGCGGGACAAAGGATACTACCGGCTAAAACGATATATTTGCCCCGAAACCCGGGGCATGGCGCCCCCTTGGTCCTGCTTTCCGGGATACTACCCGGCCCCCGCCTTATTTTTTCGCGAGGATGGAATCCTTGGCGGCCTTCGCCACCCGGAACTTCACGACCTTCTTGGCCGGGATCTTGATGGCCGCGCCGGTCTGGGGATTCCTGCCCATGCGGGCCTTGCGCTGAACGAGCACGATTTTGCCAATACCTGGAAGAGTAAAAGAGTTCTTTGCTTCCTTGTAGGCCAGTTTTGCGATCTCTTCGAGAACGGCTACTGCCTGGGTCTTTTTGATCTCCACCTTTTTTGCAATGTGATCCGCAATCTGAGACTTCGTCATCGCCTTTGCCGCCATATGTTGCCCTCCTCATTAAATATAAAAAATCAGATACACTATAGTATAGATATTGCAGTCAAAAATCAAACCTTTTGTCCTTGAAAAACAGCCAGTTTAATGATACAGATTAAGACAGGGGATATTTTTTATAAATGGACAGGGTTGAAATGACAAAAGAGCAGCTCATTGAAGAGCTTGGCACTATGCGCCGCAAGATGTCGGAGGTGCAAAAATGCCGGAAAGATTTTCTGGCGGTCCAGGAAAAATATCATGGACTGCTCGATGCCTCTCCGGACCCGATGATATTCGTAACCAGGAATTACGAGATAGTTTTTGTAAATTCGCAGGCTGAGGAACTCTTTGGGTACAAACAGGAAGAACTCGTCTGTCAAAGCCTGAACATGATTATACCTGGCAGGTATCACCGGATGCACAGGTCGTTTGTCGAAGGTTTTTTCGCAAATCCCAGACGGCGTCCGATGGGGGTCGGCCTTAAGCTCTATGCCTTAAAAAAAAGCGGCGAGGAGTTCAGGGTGGACATCAGCTTGAGCCCGATCAAGCTTGATGGAGAAACAGTTGTGATCGCTGCGGTCAGGGACATAACAGAGCGGGTAAAAGAGCAGGAACTTATAGAGAAGAATTACTACTTCCAAAGGGTCCTGGACGCGGTGCTCAAGATCTCGCTCGAAGCCGCGCCGCTGAACCAGAAGCTTTCGAGGTCGCTTGACCTTATTCTTTCCGTCCCTCACCTTTCGCTGGATATGAAAGGGGCGGTATACCTGGTCTCGCAGGACTCGGGGGAGCTTGTGCTTGTGGCGGGCAAGGGTATGAGCGAGGGGCAGATGGCTTCCTGCTCCAGGGTGCCTTTAGGAAAATGCCTGTGCGGAAAGGCCGCTCAAAAATGCGAACTCCTGTTTGCCAACTGCCCTGATGAGGGGCACGAGATACAGTTTGAGGACGCTTTCCCGCACGGCCATTATTGTGTCCCCATAGTATCGATTGGAAGGCCTCTTGGGCTCATAAACGTCTACCTGCGTGAAGGGCACAAGAGAGACCAGGATGAGGACGCATTCCTCATCTCGATAGCCGACGCATTTGCCGGGATGATCGCCATGGAAGAAACCGGGAGGGAGAAGGAGAAGCTGCAGGCGGACCTGGCCCAGACGGAAAAGCTGGCCGCCCTCGGAAGGATCACCGCAAACGTGGCGCACTCCATCAGAAATCCGCTGACGTCGGTTGGCGGATTTGCCAGGAGGCTCCAGAAAAAGCTGGAGACGGGCAGCGCGGAGCGGGAATACGCTGATTTTATAACCGATGAAGTGGCGGCCCTTGAAAAAATACTGGCCAGCGTCCTTTCATATTCAAGGACGTATCCTGCGAATTTCGAGGTGACCGATATCAGGGAGGTGGCCGATTCCGTACTGTCGATGTACAGGGACGCGCTGGAGGAACATTCAATAAAGGCGGTGAGGGCGTATCATGATGTTTCCGGCATTCTCACAGACAGGCGGCGCGCGCAGGAGGCGCTTGAAAATGTGGTTTTGAATGCCGTTGACGCAATGCCCGGAGGCGGAACGCTTACGATAGAGATAACCGGAATGGCCGTACAGGAAAAACCCTATGTAGTCGTAAAGATAAAAGACACCGGCTCCGGCATAGAGAAAGAACTTATCGGCAAGATATTCGAACCGTTCTTCTCGACCAAAACAGGTAAAGGGGGCTACGGCCTCGGTCTGTCCATCAGCAGGAAAATAATGCAGGAGCACGGAGGGTTTATTTCCGTTGAAAGCAGGCCCGGTGAAGGTTCGGTCTTTTATTTTTATTTCCCGGAGAGACAACGGAAAGAAAACGCCGCTGCCGCCGGCTTCAATCTTTGATCCCAATGAGCATTTTTCCAGGAGACATAACGGACGGGTATTGCAAGAAGGTCCGAAATAAGCTAAAAGATAACCTGATAGCCTGTTACTGAAAGGAGAAACGTTATGAAGAAACCCGCGGAAAAGACCGATGCTTTTTTGGAATTTATGGTGGATTGGCAGGCCAATGAGACCGAAGTGATGCAGTATGCGGAAAACGAGGCCGGCAAGGCCGGAAATGCCCTGGAAAAAACGATGGCCCAGGTAATAGGCCTTGAGGCCCGGAAACGCTGTCTTATGCAGCAAATGATCGTCGAGAGCGTAAGGAAAGAGGCGGCACACCTGGATCCGGAAGAGGTAGATAGTCTTGTGTCCCATATCAACCGGCTGCTGGAAAGCGAAGGCAAGGAACTGCCCCTTGCCCAGGACGCCCTTGAAAAAAGCGAGCTGTTCCTCCCCCGCTACCTGCTTTCCTACCTTGTTTCAGACATAAAAAAAGGTAACGGGCTGCTGCGCCAGTTTGCAGACGAGCTGAAATCGGCGACAATTGCCACCTCCGTTTCTTCAAAAATATACCCCGATACGGAATAACAGGGGCAAAGTTAAAAATATCCTGGCGGATAAAACTCCGGCAAAATGAGATACGAGGCCCTTTCCCTATCAGTCCCCTACAGGAAGCTGAATGCTCTAAAGGAGCAGCTTGGCTTAAATGGGGAATCCCTATCCGCACTGGAGCCCTACAGAAAGGTCTTTATCGGGCAAAGCGGCGCCTTTTCAGATTATTTTTATGATTTCTTCATGAACATACCCGAAACCAGGAAGCTTATCGAGGGCCTTGAGAACCCTCAAACGCTGAGGGACGCATGGGCCAACTGGTTCAGGACCGTGTTCATGCTGGAACTGGATGAAAACTTCCTTGCGTACCTCTGGAAAATAGGGATAAGGCACGTGGAGGTAAACCTTGACCAGAGGTATACGAACCTGGGCTTTTCCATCGTAAGACAGTTTTGCCGCGAGGTGATCCGGAAGGATGTCCCGCCTGCCGATGCCGCAGAGGTGACGTTCATAACGGACAAGATACTTGATCTGTGCCTGCTTACGGAGACCAGCGCCTTCATCGAGGCTTCAAGTCGCTGCGATATCGAGATCATAAAGGGCATAGCGGACAGGATAAGAAATCCGATAACCATCATCGGGGGCAACCTGAAACGCATACAGAAGCTGCTTGATACGGCAGACCCATCCTACTGCGTCATGGAGGACATCATATCCCAGAGTTCAAGATGCGAATCGATGGTGGCCGACATAAAGACTTACGTTGACCTGTTCCAGAAAGAATCCTATCCGGTAAAGATATCGCTTCCAGACCTTATACATCTTGTCGTCGATGAACTCAAGTCAAGACCTGACGCGCACAGGGTAAGCATAGAGACCAGCCTGGACCCGCCGGCAAACTCTGTCGAGGCAGATCCCCCCGATATAAAGACCGCTTTTTACCAGGTGCTCGAAAATGCCCTGGATGCGGCCCTCGCATCTGCCAACCCGCTCATTCGTATAACAACCGGGCCTTACAGGGCACCCTTCAATGCGGTAAAGATAAGCATTTTCAATTCAGGGGTCCCGCCGAAAGCGGAGGACATGGACAGGATATTTTCGCTTTTTTATTCGACCAAGCCTGGAGGCTCCGGGTTCGGCCTTCCAATAGCCAGGCTGGCGGTGCGAAAAAACCTGGGGAGGATAACGCTGCAACCTGTGCCGGGCGAAGGGACCGCCGTTACAATAGTGCTGCCAAAGGGGTGAATTTTTTCCCGCACGGGCGCGGCAACCGCGCCCCTACTTCCTTTTGAACATCCTTTTCAGCTCATCCAGCCCCAGCTCTATCCTTGTCGGCCTTCCGTGGGGGCAGTGGCCGGGGTCTTCGCATTTTTCAAGCGCATCCAGAAGCTCTTTAAGTTCCTGCCCGCTCAAAATATCGCTTCCCCGCACCGATGAGTGGCAGGCAAGTCTGGCGGCGACATTCTTTTTAAGCTCCTCTTTTTTAGACCCGCTTGAGGCCTTCTCTTCCATAAGCTCAAGCGCCATATCGGTCAGAAGACCTGTGTAATCCAGGTCCTCTTTTTTACAAAACTCCTCCGGCGCTCCCCTTAAAAGAAGCCCCTCCCCTCCAAAGTCCTCTATCTCAAACCCGAGGTCAAAAAGCAGCTCCCTGTGGGCAAGGACCGCTTCCCGCCAGGCAGGCGCAAGCTCCAGAGTACGTGGAAAGAGGAACTGGCCGGGATTCAGCCCAATATTGGTCAACAGTTTTTCGTACATCACACGCTCATGGGCGGCATGCTGGTCCAGAAGCGTTACGCCTCCGCCTTCACTATAGGCATAGAACATCTCGCCAAGCCTGATGAAAACGCGTGCCTTTTTAAATTCCTGCTCAAAAAACAGCTCTTCCGACACGATCAGGGCCGGAGGACTGATGCCGTTTCCTTCCTGATATCCCGAAGCCGAAAAAGGCCCGTTTGCCCGCCTTTCACCGCCTGCATTTACAGACCCGTTTTCAGCGCCCGGCCCGCCCGGCAAACTCACCCCGCCGGAAAAATACGCCTCCCCAGCCGCCGCCCTTATTGACCGGTAGATCGCGTCTTTGTCCTCAAAACGGACCTCTTCTTTTTGCGGATGGACATTCACATCCAGAGCGCCTGGCACGGTCTCGATATATATGAAAAAGACCGGGTGTCTGCCTGAGGGCATACCAGGGATTGCCCCGTATACGGCGTGCCCAAGAGATGGGTCTTTTACAGGCCTTCCGTTTACGAATATGAACTGGTGGCTGCGCGAGCCCCTCCAGTTGCCTTCTTTAGATAGAAAAATATGCAGGCTGAGCCTGTCTTTTTGGCAGATTTGCTCCACGAGCCCTTCAACAAATTGCCCCCCGTATATCTGCGATATCCTCTCCTTAAGGCCGGATGCCCTCTCCAACTCCATGTTCAGCCTTCCGTCAATATGGAGGGAAAATCCCGTGCAGGGGTGCGCCAGGGCCTGTTTCGTAAGGACATTTATGATGTGGAAATTCTCCGAGGAATCGGACTTGAGGAATTTCTTGCGCGCGGGGGTGTTAAAAAATAAATCCCTGACCTCCACCTTTGTCCCCGATGCGGGAGATGGCCTGGTCT
>JAKAEG010000337.1 GCA_021819985.1 Nitrospirota bacterium
CATCGAGGTTACGCGGCGGTATGCCCGCCTCACAGACAAGAGCCGTGAAGCGGAGTACTTCCGCGCCATGAAGATAATCGAGAAGGGAGGAATCCATGGAGCTTACTGAAATGATCGCCAGCTACCGTAGGTTCCTGAAGCGGCGGAACTATTCGGGCCATACCGTGAAAAACTATCTGAACATCCTCGGCCACTTCTTTGCATGGTTGCGGGTGCCCATAGAACAGGTGACGACGCGGGAAACCGATGCATATATGGACCGCCTGTTAAGGGAGAGGAAGAAACCGAAGACCATCAACTGTTATTTAGGCTGTATCCATGCCTTTTTCGATTACCTGATCGAAGACGAGAAAATACTTTTTATTAATCCGGTGAGGAAAAACTTCAGGCTGCGCCTGCCCAGGCCGTTGCCTAAGCATCTCAGGGACGGACAGGTTGACGCGCTCTTCGAGGCAATTAAAGATACCAGGGATCGGGCCATGTTCACCCTAATGCTCAGATGCGGCCTGCGCGTTGAGGAGGTGGCGCATCTTATAACGGATGCGATAGAGTACCGTAGCCGTCAGCTTTACGTCTTCAATGGGAAAGGCAGCAAGGACAGGGTTGTCTATCTCAGTGATGACGCTCTGAATGCCTTACAGTCGTATATGCAGAAACGGAAATGGTCCAAAGAGGAAAAAGTATTTCTGGTACAGAAGGGGCCGCTGAAAGGAAAGCCGATATCGGTTCGTGGCATTCAAAAGAGAATCGAATATTATGCGCGGAAGACGGGGGTACAGGCATCCTGCCACAATCTTAGACACACGATGGCGACCCAGCTCTTAAATGCAGATGCAGACCTCGTAACCATTCAGGATCTGCTGGGCCACAGCAAGATTACCACGACGCAATGCTACTGCAGGGTTTCAAATCTCAAAGTTCAGAGGGATTACTATAAAGCCATACAAAAAGTTTTGGAACGGACGCTTCCGGCGGCTTGAGGTTGATTAAAAGGGAGCGCATGTGCTAAAAAAGGGAATGGCAAAGCAGCTTGTAACCACTTGAAAACACAAGAAAAAGTAGGTTATGTTACGTATAGCGGGGGGCACATCACACCGGGAGCTTCAGTTTGAAATAAGAGGCTCTTTAAAAGCTGTCCCCGGTTTTTAGTTGTCTTGGTTTTTTCGCAGGCGGGTGGGATAAAAAAATGAAATCTCTCTATTCGCTCGCTTTGCGCTCCCTGTTTACCTTTCGGGGGAAGCTTTTTATCTTCACAGCGGGGCGGGTCTTTACGGTTTGCGGCCCGGACATCATTTTTTTGGTGTGCAATATCCTCTGAATCGCGGTGATATGCGTGAAAACCAGAAGCACCCAAAGCGCGGGTATAATGAACCCGAAGATCGCGCCTGCGGTAAGTATTATTATCCTTTCCGGGCGTTCCATGATGCCAACCTTGCATTCCACCCCAAGCCCTTCCGCGCGCGCCCTTGTGTAGCTTACGAGATATGCGCCTGCCAGCGAGCCCAGGCTGAGCGCGGCGGCCACGGGGTTGGCCCGGAGATGGTATGCCGCGCCAAGGAAAATGAACGCATCCGAGTAGCGGTCCAGCACGGAATCCAGGTATGCTCCCAGCAAACTTGTCCTGCCGGACGCCCTTGCGACCATTCCGTCAAGACTGTCGAAAATACTGCCAAAAACAATGATCGCCCCGCCCACCCTGAAATTATTCGCGAGTACAAAGGCCCCGGCCGAAGTTATAAAAAAACCGGCAAGGGTAAGTGCGTTGGGGCTGACCTTTATTTTCTTCAGTACGGGTAAAAGCGGTATTTCAATGCGGCGGGCCAGACTGGAAGAGAGCAAATCCTTATTTCCCCAGAATGAAATCCCGGACCATATTTTTTGCTAACGTATCCGGGAACTGTCTTGGCGGATGTTTCATGAAATAGGCGGACGGGGCGGACAATATCCCCCCCGTTTGCCGGTCCAGCGCCAGTTGCATGCACCGGATGGCATCGATCACGACGCCCGCGCTGTTTGGAGAGTCTTCCACGGAGAGCCTGAGTTCCAGGTTTACCGGTATATTGCCAAAGATCCGCGCCTCCATGCGGATGAAACATACCTTGTTGTCATGGAGCCACGGTATGTAATCCGATGGGCCTATGTGGATGTCCTCCGGTGTCAAAGGAGAGATCATCTGGCTCTGGACGGACTGGGTTTTCGAGATCTTTTTTGATTTAAGCCTGCTGCCGTTCAGCATATTCAGAAAATCGGTGTTTCCGCCGACATTCAACTGGTATGTTTTGTCTATCTTTACGCCCCTGTCCTCGAAAAGCTTGGTAAGTGCCCGATGGACGATTGTGGCGCCTATCTGGCTTTTAATGTCGTCGCCTATTATAGGCAGTTTTTTTTCTTCGAACCGTTTGGCCCAGTCCGCATCGGAGGCGATAAAAACAGGCATGCAGTTTATGAAACCTGCGCCGGCCTTGAGAGCCTCTTCCGCATAGAACCGGGTAGCCTGCTCTGAGCCCACGGGCAGGTAATTTACAAGGATGCGCGCGCCGGACTTTTTCAGCGCACCGGAAATATTGGCGGGTTTCCTGCCAGCCGGGATGAAGCGCCTGGTTTCCGGATAGTCCGACAGATGGTCCGAAAAGCCATCCATAAGGCGCCCCATCTGAACAGCGGGTCCGTTTAGATTGAAATTGCCGTTTACGATCCGTTTGGTGCAGTTGGGAGCGGCAAAAATGGCTTCCGAAAGGGGTTTCCCCACCTTTCTTTTATCTATATCGAAGGCGGCTACAACCTCGATGTCGCCCGGCCCGTAAGGGCCTATTTTGCGGTTCATAAGGCCAAGGCCCGCTTCAGGGTGTTTTGGACCAAGGGCTTTGTAATATTCAATTCCCTGAATAAGAGAACTTGCGCAATTTCCGACACCGATGACAGCGATTTTTATCTTTGCCATGCCCCTTATTCCAGCCTTTTGTCTTTATTTTACCGTCTATTTGCCGTTTGCCCGGTGTATTTGTCCGGTTATGTGATGGTCCGGAGGCGGATAACGCAATTTAAAAAAATTTACATGAGAAGAAGGCCAAAGTCAAGAAAAGAGCAAGAGCAGGTCAATAAAAGGGTTGTCGTTTCCTTGGACGATTATGTTTATCCGGAGCGCGGCTTTCGGGCTATAAAAACCCTTTCCCAACCCGCGAGGTCTTTGATTATATCTTCCACCTGAAGACCGTTTTGAACGGCCAGCTCCGAAACAAGGGCCGTATCCGTTCCTCCGGCCAGCTCTATTAAAAGGTGACCGCCGGGCTCCATGCGGGCG
>JAKAEG010000338.1 GCA_021819985.1 Nitrospirota bacterium
TTTCATAGACAGAACTCCTTGTAATTGTCCCTGCCGGTAAGGGAACCGATCAGATCATTTAAACGCTCCTTGTAAAGGCCATAGGCGCATTCATTTTTGATATACGCCAGGCCATTGGCCCTTAACCGGCCCCATAACAATTCATCCGTATAGCACCTTATGATTTTACGGGCAAAATCATCCGGACCTTCGCCAACCAGAACCGTATCTTCATCAAGCTCCAGTTGTTCCGCTATAAGGGGAGAGACAACCGCCGGCAGCCCATACGACAGGCATTCCTGCAGCTTCAAGGGAATGCCCGCGGCGAAACGCGTAGGCACGATGAACACTTTGCATTTGTCGAAGTAATCAAACAGATTGTCAACACGGCCGGTCACGATAACGTTGTCGGAAGCCAACGCCCAGACCTTCTTAGCGTTATTGGTCCCCACAATCCATAGCCTGGCGTCTATGCTTTTAAGCACTTCCGGATAAATGTCCCTGACAAAATGGATGATCGCATCTTCGTTGGGAGACGGCGAAGTGAGGAAACCTCCCACGAAGAGCAGGTCCCTCCTCCGGTCAAAGCCGGACGGCGTAGAATTTATGGAATAAGTGTGCCCGACGACCCTAATATTTTTTTTGCCGCCCGTGAATTTCCTGATTGTTTCACGCTCTCGTCCGCTTACCGTCACCACTGCGTCTGCCTTGTCCATAAGCCCGATTTCCTTTTTTAACATGCTTTCTTTTTCCGCTTCGGATATCACGGAGCCGCCCAGTTCAAGTTTCAGTATCTCCCGTGCCGAAAAAAGCGCTTCGGCGTCATAAATTATCTTCTGGGCGGGATTGATCGCCTTGATAACATTTATTATCGCTTCCATGTTGTGAGGACGGCTTATCCAGACCACGTCATAATAATCGGGCCTCGCGGCATAAAAAGCCTTGAAATCCGGCTTTTTGCCCTTTTTGCCTTTTTCCCCGAATATGACTTCTATGCCTTTTTGCTGGAGCCTGGATGTGCACGGTTCAAGGCGCTCGGGAAACAGCAAAGGGAAGAGGGCAGGCCTGTAACCCAGTTCGGACAGGCACTCCAAAACGGTGTGGCTCCTGGGATAGCCGGTTCCGAGCCCCGGGTCGGGCACGCGGTCCTCGACACACAGTATCCCGGCTTTTGTCCGGGCGGAACGGTCCCTGGCCAGGAGAATATTCTCCTTGGAAGGGGGATAATGGCCGCTCAGCTCATTCGCCCATTTTTCGCGGAATTTCTCCCTGTTTATGGTCTGCAGCTCCATGGCCCCGTTTTTTGAGCCAGTGCCGAATTCGTAATGTATCATTAATGCGGACGGCTGGAATACAACTTTGTAGCCGGCGTCCCTGATCTTCATGCACAGGTCCGTTTCCTCATAATACGCCGGGCAAAAGCGCTCATCGAACATGCCGGTTTGTTTAAAGATATCGCTTTTTACCAGCAGGCAGGCCCCCGAACAATAGTCCACTTCTTTGACATAGCAGTATTCGGGTTTGAATGGATCATCGCCTCTCCCGTAACCGAGACAGGAGCCGTCATTCCATATGATGCTGCCCGCCTCCTGCAGGCTGCCGTCCGGAAGGATGAGCTTCCCTCCAACGGCGCCGCAACCACTGATTTCTCTTGTTGTTTTTATCAACGAGGACAAAAGCCCCGGCATTATCTGGGTGTCGTTGTTCAGGAACAAAAGCCATTCGCCCTTAGCCGCCGCCGCGCCCTGATTGCAGGCCAGGACGAACCCCCTGTTTTCACCGTTTCGTATGATGACGGCGTTATCAATCCTGTCCAAAAGAAGGGGCGTTTGATCGTTCGAACCATTGTCTACGATTATCACCTCGTACGGGACATCCGCGTTCGCCTTCAAAGATTCCAGACACTGGTAGCCGTATTCCGCCATGCCCGCGAAACACAGGACAATTGAAACCTTCGGACTGGCATATATGGGCAGCTCAAGCCTTGAAGAAGGGTTTTTCAGAAAGAGATCCAGTTTCAACTGGAGAAAAGCCCGCAAGTATTGCTTTACATTATCTGCATCAATTGCGGGCCGGTCCCTTTCAGGCTCCGCTTCCGCGCCGCCCGCTTTTGCCCTTTCCAGCACACATCCTGCCAGCATGGCCGTGATGGCCGGGTTTACGGCTTTTTCCTCGTTGAGAGCTTCGAGGACCGCGATAGCGTAATCGTTCCTGCCATTTTCAATGAGCCTTTTCGCAAGCAATCCAAACGCGGAAGGCGCGTCCATAAAACGGCCTGCCCGTTTCGCGAGGGTTTTGCCCCTTTCCTTCCTCCCGGTGCAAAAGCAGGCCAGGGCAAGCGCCAGCAGGTCCATCGGATGAGCGCCGCCGCTTTTTTCGCTTTTTTCTCTTTTTTCGAGCATCGAGACAGCCGCCTCAGCCTGGCCGGACAAGACCTGGCAGCAGGCATACAGATAACTTGTTTCAGTCCTCTCAAGGGGAGAGGCGAATCCCTTGTCGATGGCCTGCATGGCTTCTTCATAACGCCCAAGCGACCACAATGCGTTCGCCATTCCCAAATATGCCCTCTTGTAACCAGGTCTGAGTTCGGCTACCCTGCGCCAGTTCTCAAGGCTGTCATCGAACCTGTTGAGTTCCGCTGCCTGAATGGCAAGCTCCACGGACGCCTCAAACCCGTCAGCGCCCTTTTCGGAAAGTTTCACTTTGCCCAACTCGTAATAATCGCTGCCTTTTTCCTTTACCTTGTCCGTGCTCAGCTTCCCGTAATGGTGGATGGGGATGCCTGAGAGCAAGAATTTTATGCCCGCCTCTTCAAGCGAGGCCTCCACCATCTCATGGACGGGTTTTCTGAAACGTATCCTTTCATCGTTAGCAAAGAGCCTTACCTTAACGCTCGGCACCCAGCCCGTGCCCGCCTGTTCCGGGTATTTCCCATCGTTTGCCGTCCAGCCCCATAACCCTGGCGACTGGACATAATTTCTTGTATTAAAGCTGTAGGCGGTCTTATTATTGTCCGCGCCCTCTATCAGCGCCCTCAATTGCTTCCGGTCTCTCGGAGATATCACCTCGTCCGCGTCCATCGCCAGTATCCATCCGCCTTGCGCCTGTGAGATGGAAAAATTCCTGGCCGCAGAGAAATCCCCCGTCCACTCGAAATCGAAGACCCTGGCGCCCAGGGCTCTCGCTATGTCCTTTGTCCGGTCGGCCGAGCCTGTGTCCACCAATATTATCTCGTCCGCAAACGGCCTGAAATTCAGGAGAGCGCGCACGATGTTTTTTTCCTCGTTTTTCACTATCATGCACACGGACAGCCCATGGCTG
>JAKAEG010000030.1 GCA_021819985.1 Nitrospirota bacterium
TTTTTGTTTTTTTTGCTTTTTTCCATCAGAGTATGGAATCCAGGATCTCCGACAAGGCCTCCAGCATCTCGGTGTCGTCTGTCAGGGCGTAGCTGATGGCGGACTCGCATGCCTTAACAGGCTCTATTCCTGAATTTACAAGCCTTGCCGCATGGACCAGAAGCCTGGTGCTTGCGCCCTCGGTAAGCCCACGGTCTTTGAGATTGCGGGTCTTTCCGGCAAACAGGACCAGCTTTTTTGCCAGCTCCTCACCGGTATCCGCTTCGTGCATTATTATTTCCATTTCCAGCTCTTCAGGCGGATATTTGAACTCAAGGGCCATGAACCGCTGCCTTGTGCTCTGCTTCAGTTCTTTAAGCACGCTCTGATATCCCGGATTATAGGAGATAGCGAGCATGAACTCGGGCGGGGCGGTAAGCGTCTCTCCCCTTTTTTCAACGGGCAAAATGCGCCTGTCGTCGGCAAGCGGGTGTATAACGACGGTGGTGTCTTTTCTTGCCTCCACTATCTCATCCAGGTAGCAGATGCCCCCGGCCTTTACCGCCCTTGAAAGGGGGCCGTCAACCCAGAGGGTCTCGCCGCCTTTTACCAGGTACCGTCCAACAAGATCCGAGGCCGTAAGGTCGTCATGACAGGACACGGTCACAAGCGGCCGCTTTAGCTTCCAGGCCATATGAAGCATGAAGCGGGTCTTGCCGCAGCCTGTGGGCCCTTTGAGCAGCACCGGTATCAGGTTTTTGTATGCAGCCTCGAAAAGCTCTATTTCCCTGCCCATAGGCAGATAATAGGGCTCTTCTTTTATCGTCATGAACTCCTGGACATTCAGTTTTTTTTGCTTCGATATAGCCATATTTGAGTTTTTCTTTTTCCTTGCGGAGTTTTGTTTTTTCCCTGGGTAATGGATTTCCCTGGATTTTTTCTATCCAATTTAATTATAACCCTTTTGAGAAAAAATCCTTTTTTAGCCCCAAACCAAACCAAACCAAAAACCCATTTTTTAACTTTTTAGCCAACCCATCGTGTTTGGGTTATAATTAAATGTCATGTTAGCCATTATCGACTACGGGATGGGCAATCTGAGGAGCGTCCAGAAGGGGTTTGCCAAAATAGGGACGGAGGCCACGGTGGTGAACAGCCCCGCTGACGTCATGAACGCAAGCGGCATCGTGCTGCCAGGCGTAGGGGCTTTCCGGGACTGCATTAAAAACCTGGAAGAGCTTGGGCTTACAGGCCCCATCTTGAAATCCATTGAGGCGGGAAAACCCTTTCTTGGCATCTGCCTGGGGCTTCAGGCGCTCTTTACCGAATCCCATGAGTTCGGTGTCCACAAGGGGCTGGACGTTTTTAAAGGGAAGGTCCTGCGGTTCCCGGAAAATACGGGGCTTAAAGTCCCGCACATGGGCTGGAACACCATAAATATAAAGAGGCGACCTCCCGTCCTTTCGGAAATACAGGACGGCGCCAGCTTTTATTTTGTCCATTCCTATTATGTGGCCCCGGAAGACCCCTCCATAATAGCCACTACAACCGAGTACGGAATCGAGTATACCTCCATGGTATGGAAGGATAACGTCTTTGCCGTGCAGTTTCACCCGGAAAAAAGCCAGGCAATGGGGCTTGAAATTCTCAGGGCTTTCGGTGATCTGGTAAAGAAGTCCTGAATTTTTGATTTTTTAAAAAAAATAAAACAAAAATTTTTTTAAAAACCGCTCAATGAAAAAAATAAAGCTGGTTATTGCCATTTTCCTGGGCTTAATGGTCCTCGACCTGGGGATGTATCTCTTTTATCCGAATGTGCGCTCACTGAGAAAAACCCATCCGGTAAGGACCGCTTTCATGCGCTACAGGGAAAAGGAATGGAAAAAAGAGGGTCTCCATAAAAAGATCACCCAGAGGTGGGTGCCGTATTCCGATATATCGCCCTATTTGAAAAAAGCGGTCCTGATAGGCGAGGACGACAAGTTCTGGCACAACGACGGGTTCGAGCTGAACTCCATGGAAGCGGCCATGGTTAAAGACATAAAGGCCGGAAAATTCAAGTTCGGGGCAAGCACGGTCACCCAGCAGCTGGCCAGAAATCTCTATCTCTCGCCCTCAAAGACTCTCCTGAGGAAGATGAAGGAAGCGATACTTACATGGAGAATAAACAGGGAACTGTCCAAAAAGAGAATTCTTGAACTCTATTTGAATGTGGCCGAATGGGGCGACGGGATATTCGGTATCGGCGCCGCCTCTTATCATTATTACGGGAAACCCGCCAGCGCCCTCACGCCGTCAGAAGCAGCCAGGCTTGCGTCCATACTGCCAAACCCTGTCAGGTTCAGCCCGCTTAAGCCCGATGCTTATGTGAAGCGCCGCTCAAAGGCGATCTACGACATCATGGTAAGGCGCGGAGTCGTGAGGGAGCTTGATAGGGCGGTCACCCAAATGGAGGAGGAAGGGCCCTCGGGTATGGAAAACTCGCCCTCGGCCGCCCCGGTTTCAAACGGCCTGACCAATGCGCCTGTTTCCCGGATGGAGCAGAACAACCAGATGTCTCCCCAGAACCAACAACCCTCCCCGTAAGATCGGGCGGGGAAACCCCGCCCCTACTAAAAAACAGACCTTTCGACCGGAATTCGAAAGTCGTTCGCCAATTGAAAGCCTGCGGGGCTTGGATTAACTGTTGAAATCATGTTATTCTGTCCATGGAGTTTCAGAAAGATTTTTTTTACCGGAGCCACAAGGACTTTTAGCTTTGTGCCTTTTTTAATGGTTATCTGAATCTCTAGTTCTATAGCAAAGGAGGAGACAGATGATCAAGGGAACAGTAAAGTGGTTCAATGAGTCCAAGGGTATGGGCTTCATAACAGGCGAAGACGGTGTTGACTACTTCGTCCATTTTAGCGCCATCCAAGGCAACGGGTTCAAGACCCTTGCCGAGGGCGATACGGTAAGCTTCGATACCGAAAAAGGCCCGAAAGGTCCAAGAGCTATCAACGTTACAAAAGTCTAATAACCGAATGGGCGGGCCCTCTTTTCGGGGGCCCGCCTTATTGAAAAGGAAAGAGTGCAGCACAGATTTGATTACAACGCCAAGGCGCAGTTGAAGGAGAAGAAGCTATCGTCCGGCTTGGTTTCCGACCGCTTCCCCGAGCTTTCTTCGATGGTCCTGCATATAAGCCATTATGACAATCGGATGGCGGAGCCTCTTTTCATGGAGCGTACCATTAACGTGTTTCCCGCAAGCTATGCCTATTTCGATATAGTTTGCCCAACCGATGAGTGCGGGGGATCGTTTAATCTGCTGCCGGTAATATCGAATATGATAAAGGAACACCGGAAAGCGGCAAAGGGAAAGATGGAATGCCCCGGAGACAGCGCCTTCCCTGCCGGGCACGCAAGCATCGAGTATAAGATCAGCATCGAGTATAAGGCCAGAAAGTAACAGGAACCGCTTTTTCTCTAAACAGGTTCTAGTCGACTCCCATCATCACGCTTGTCGCTTTTATGATGGCATATGCCTCATTTTTTTCTTTCAGGCCCAAGTTCTTGACACTATGGACGTACCCCCCTGGCAAGTGGCTTCCGATAAAATTCGTGAAAAATATGCAGACCGTTCAGTAAAAAAATATCTTCCGGCAAAAGCTCGGAATCCAATTATGTATATAAACGTATGAATATAATTATCTAAAAATATGGACATATCCCACCCCTAGAAGTATCAGGGGACGTCCCCTTTTTCTTCTTCACGGTCTTCTATGGTTACAAAATGGAGACAGCAAGGCTGTCCCCGCTTATTTCATATTCCACTACGATGCCCACTTCAACTTTAAAGTCTTGTGATGAAGGGCGCAATCCCTTAGATAGAGATTAATGAGATTCTGATATGGCATACCTAATTCCCCGGCAAGTTCTTTGAAATAAGCAACAGTCGCCTTATCCAGCCGGATTGTAACAGGCTGCTTCAACTGTTTGATATAGGGATTCCTCTCCCCTTTCATCTTTTCAAAATCATAATTCTTTCTCATTGGCTACCTCCAATAGGGACCCTGTTCTTTCCGATTTGCCTTGCGGGCCGAGATGATGCGGATAACCGAGTCGCTGGCCCTATAGCAATGGCATACGATAATAACCCGCAGTTTGAAGCTCATGCCAAGCATAAGAAAGCGATCCTCGTCTTCCGAATGATCAGGATCAAAATACCGAATAGCATTCTCGTCCAGAAAGACCGTTTGTGCCTCTTCGAACGAGACCCCGTGTTTCTGTATGTTTTCCAAATCCTTTGCCGGGTCCCATTCAAACCGGATATCATTCATTATGTACAGTGTACGTATAATTTTTAGGATCGTCAAGAGTTAGGGGACGGTTCTGTTTAAATTTGCAATTTGACTTTGGCTGTAGGGGCAGGGCTTGCTCTGCCCTGCTTTATTGTTTAAGGTGACTGGATTTTCTTAATCCTTTTCCATTTCAGTATTTCATATCGCTTTACATCTTTTAAATACAGGGCGGAGCAAGCCCCGCCCCCTGGCTCAGCGCACCACTGTGGCCCTGGCCTTTTTTGCCGTGGGCACCTTCTGCCAGTCTTTAAGGAATTTGTCCATGCCGGCGTCCGTAAGCGGATGTTTCGCAAGCTGCTTGATAACGGAAAACGGAATAGTGGAAACATGCGCGCCAAGCCTTGCGGCCTCCACCACGTGCATGGGGTTTCTGATGCTGGCCACGATCACCTGGGTTTCGAACAAGTAATTTTCAAAGATGATCATTATGTCGGAAATCAGCTCCATCCCGTTCTGGCTTATGTCGTCTAGTCTGCCGACGAATGGACTTACATAGGTGGCCCCGGCCTTGGCCGCAAGCAGGGCCTGAGTGGGGGAGAACACCAGCGTTACATTCGTCTTTATTCCCATGGAAGACAGCTGCTTTACCGCCTTGAGCCCCTCTTCCGTCATAGGCACCTTGACGACTATATTTTTTGCGATGCCCGCCAGGGTCTTTGCCTCCGCCACCATCCCCGCCGCCTCAAGCGAAACGACTTCGGCGCTTACCGGCCCTTTTGCCACCCGGCATATCTCCTTAAGAAGTTCGACCGGCTCGCGGTTTTCCCTGCTGATGAGGCTTGGGTTCGTCGTGACGCCGTCGACCACTCCCATGCTCCAGGCCTCTTTTATTTCGGCCACATTGGCCGTATCGATAAATATCTTCATCTAAGATTTCTACCCGCCTCTCCCCTTATATTTTTTTCTTTGACCTGATTTTCTTGATTTTCAAACGCGATTTTTTCATTCTCGGCATTTTACGCAGGAAGGCCCTGGCAGAGTTGTATTCGCTCAGGCCGGTCTTGCCGGTGCCTACGCTTTCCTGAAACAATTCCACCGCTTTTGCCCTGTTTCCTTCCCAGAGCATCTCCTCGCCCGCATAGTAATAGGCTTTGCACATACGCTCCGCGATATCGTTTTTATCTTTCCCCTGATTTGCCCCTTCAAAGAGGCCTTTCCGGGTAATATCGCCAAGCAAATAATTGGATATGGTCCTGGCCCATGAGGTCGAGGGGTGCCCCTTCACATAGTCTTCAAGTTGTTTAAGGCCTTCCGCCCCTTTCTCCTTCGATGTCCTCCTCATTGCAAGCAGAAGCCTGATCCTGGCCCATTCGTCATCGGCAGAGAGGCTGATATCCTTGGAAAAATCGGCTGCCGCCTTGTCGTATATTCCCTGATCGTAATAGACCAAGCCCCTGTTGTCATAGGCCTTTGCGTACGAGGGATCGGTCTCGACAGCTTTTGTAAGGTCGGCCGCCGCCAGTACGTACCGGCCCTCATGGGAATAAGCAACACCCCGGTTGTTATAGGCCAGCGTGTAGCCCGGCTTAACCGCGATGGCTTTTGTATAATCGGCTATTGCCAGGTCGAACTGGCCCTTGTCGTCGTAAGCGATGCCCCGGTTATTGAAGGCGGAAGCGTCCGATGGATCGATGCCGATGATCTTCGTGAAATCCGCAATGGCCGGGTCGTACTCTCCCTTGTCCTCATAAGCAAGTCCCCGCTCATTATATGAATATGTGCCGGAGGGATCCAGCTCGATGGCCTTCGTGAAATCGGCAATGGCCTTGTCGTATTCGTCCTGAAGGGAA
This sequence comes from Nitrospirota bacterium, assembly GCA_021819985.1. Taxonomy (GTDB): domain Bacteria; phylum Nitrospirota; class Thermodesulfovibrionia; order Thermodesulfovibrionales; family JdFR-88; genus JAKAEG01. Next base: position 6,110 of record JAKAEG010000030.1, read on the forward strand.
TAAACATAGCCCCGGTGCTCGTAGGCCAGAGCATAAGAGGGGTCAAGCCCGGCGGCCTTTGTGAAATCCTGTATCGCTTTATCATTAAGTCCTGCGGACCTGTAGGCTATGCCCCGCCAGACATACGCCTCTTTATCAGAGGGCGTCAGCTCGATATCCTTTGTGAAATCGGCAATGGCCGAATCATGTTCGCCTTTGTCCTCGTAGGCGATGCCCCGATGATAATAAGCCACATCATATGACGGGTCAAGTCCGAGGGCTTTCGTGTAATCGGCTATCGCGTCATCGTATTGCTTCTTGTCCGCATAGACCAGCCCCCTGTTGTAAAAGGCGCGATAATAGGACGGATCCAGCTGGATGGCCTTCGTATAATCGGCTATGGCGAGGTCGTAATCTCCCTTGTCGTCATACGAAATGCCCCTTCCGTTATATGCGTCAACATAAGACGGGTTCAGCTGTACCGCTTTCGTATAATCGGCTATGGCGTTGTTGTAATCTCCCTTGTCACTGTAAGCATAGCCCCGGTTATAGTAGACACTGGCAACTGAGGGATCAAGTTGCAGGGCGCGGGTGAACTCGGCGATAGCGAGGTCGTACTGGCCCCTGTAGAAGTAGACAAGGCCCCGTCCATCAAACACCGGGGCATAGGATGGGTTCAGCTCCACGACCTTGTTGTAGTCGGAAAGCGCCTGGTCGTATTCTTTTTTGGCGAAATAGCTGTTCCCGCGCCCATAATAAACATCGGGACCGGACGGGTTCAGAGATATCGCCCTTGAATAATCGGAAATGGCCGAATCGTACTGCCCTTTTACATAATAGGCGTTGGCGCGGCCCCAATAGGCCTTGTCGTTAGACGGGTCCAGCTCCGTTGCCCTCGAATAATCCGAGATGGCCGCGTCATATTCATATTTATCGTAATGGGCAGTGCCGCGTGCCACAAAGGCGTTAGTGTACGAGGGATTCAGATTTATTGCAGACGTATAATCGGAAATAGCCGAGTCATACAACCCTTTTGCCGAATATGCCAGGCCCCGGTCATAATAGGGTATGGCGAGATTGCTTCCGCTGTATCTGCCGGAGTTTATGTTCTGGGTGCAGGCGCTTATTGCATTGTCGTACTGTTTTGAATTGACGTACTCATAACACCAGTCGGTATCGGCCGCCGCCGTGCCCGCCAGCCATAACACCGAGATAAGGACGGCCCCGGCCATTAATTTCAACTTGATTCCCATCAAAAAAATCCTCCGTTTTTGTTTTCATTAAGTCAGACAAAGAGCTTTGCCCTCCCCTAAAGCTGGAAGGGTTTGGCGTATTATATCAAAAAAATATTATTCCCAATTTTTATCCCGCCATTTTTTCCTGGCGGGCGGAAACGGGAAAGGCCTTCTCCATCAGCTCCAAAATGTGCATGGTCTTCAGTCCGCCGCTTTCAAGCTGGATCCTGCAGCCGGGGCATGCGGTGACTACAATGCCCGCGTCTTTTTTGTAGACTTCAACCCTTTTTGAAAGCATCTCCTGGGAGGTCTCTTTGTCCGTCAGAAAGGAGCCAAAACCGCAGCAGCCCTCATCTTCAGGCTTGTCGATATTTAAAAGCCTTAAAAAAGGCCCCGCGTTGAATCCCAGGCCGTATTTAAGATGGCAGGGCTCATGCCAGATAAGCCGGGGGCCAGCCTTCTCCGCCATACCCGGGCCCGGCTTGAACCTGTCCGCTCCCAACAGAAACTCCACGGCATCCATCGCGTTGTCAACGGCTCCGCCTGCCAGCTCCGGATAACGTTTTTTTAACATATAGGCGCAAGTGGAGCAGGGACTTACGACCGCCTCCACGTTAAGCTTTCCGAATATCTCCAGGTTCTTTTCAGCGAATTTCCCGGCCTCATCCGCCAGACCAAGACCCCTTAAAGGCATTCCGCAGCACACCTCTCCTCCCGGCAGCACCACTTCGTATCCCGCGGCAAGCAGCATGCTTATGAGGTCCTCGCCTGTTTCGGGCATCAGATAATTGGCCGCGCACCCGGCAAATACCGCTACCCTGCCCACGGCCTTTTTCGGAGTTATCACCTGGTGCCCGCTTTTAAGCTGGCGTTCGGGTATATTGAGGCCTTGAGGCAGACGGGGCACGATCCTCCTAAGCAGGTCGTGTTTAAAACCCGTTATGAACCTGGCGGCGCTCATTCCCAGAGCGGGTCTGCCAAGTCCCACCCGAAGCGCGGTCCTTGTGAGAAGCCTTTTGGAGTCCAACTTTCTCAGGGCGTCCCGCCCCCTGTAGATGAACTCCGTCGGTTTTATCCCCACAGGGCAGGAAACATCGCACCGTCCGCAAAGAGTACAGGAAAAAATACGGGCCAGAAGCCCTTCGGAAGGCGGAATCCCGCCCTGGGCAAGCCCCCTAAGGAGCATGAGCCTGCCCCTTGGAGAAAAGGCCTCGTTGCCGGTCATATCGTATAAAGGACACCTTGCCTTGCAACTGCCGCACCTGGCGCAGTCTTCAAGTCCGCAGCCGTTTGCTCCTTCCTCAAGCAGCCGCTCCGCGGCCCCCGGCTCAAGATTTTTCCCTAAAGAGTTCCCTTCAAGGAGTTTTCCTAAAAGCCCTTCACTTATATCTTTCATGGACGAGGCCAATGCCTTCGCCTTTTCATTCACCCTTTTCATCTATTACCCTATTCATGCTCCCGCTCCTGAACCCCTCCAGGTCCAGGCACACGAACCTGAAGTGCTCCCGGAGCGCGGCCACGATCTCTTTTTTTGCGGTAAGCGCCGTTTCAAAATCCGGCCCGCTCACTTCCACCCTGGCCACGTCCCCGTGGTCCCTCACACGAAATTCCCTCAGGCCAAGTCTTCTCAAGGCGATTTCGGACTGCGCTATTTTCCTGAGCCCCTCTATCGTAATGGGCGTGCCGTAAGGCACCCTCGAGGCCAGGCATGGCGATGAGGGCCTGTCCCAGGTGTCAAGCCCAAGCTGCCTGGAAAAATGCCTTATCTCCTTTTTCCCGAGCCCGGCTTCAAGAAGCGGGCTTTTGATCCCGTACCGGGAAGCGGCCTTCATGCCGGGGCGATAGTCGTTCAGGTCGTCAGCCGTGCTGCCGTCAATTACATGATGAAACCCCTCTTTTTGGGCTATTTCAGAAAGAGCGGCAAAAAGCTCCGATTTGCAATAATAGCACCTCTGCCGGGAGTTCTCTGAATAGCCGGGATTTTCAAGCTCGCGGGTCTCGATCAGCATGTGGGCAATACCGATTTCGGAGGTCATATCCCTGGCGGTCTGGATGTCCCATTCCGGGTGCGACGGGGAGGCAGAGGTTACGGCAAGGGCCTCAATGCCTGACATTTTTACTGCCTTCAACAAAAATGTGCTGTCCACTCCGCCTGAAAAGGCCACAACGGCGCTTCCCAGGCCTTTGAGAATCCCGATCAAATGGTCAAGGCTGCCCATCCGCTGCGTTCCGGCTTTCCACAATCTGGTTTTTCTTGTTTTTTGATTTTCTTGAATTTTTTGATCTCATAGCGCGTTTATCTCATATATCTCCCGGTGCAGGGCCGGGTTCTCGTTTATGGTCACTTTCATCCCGTAGGCGTTCTCGATCTCTTCCAGCCTTTGCCTCTCTTCATCAAGGAGTATCTCGGCCACCTGCGGGTGGGCGGTTATCACGATGCGCTTAAGCCCGTGTTTGGCCAGGCGTTCGGTCTTTCTGAATATCTCGTAACACAAGGTGATAACGGATTTTACAGTGCCCCGGCCCTCGCAGTACGGGCACGGCTCAAGCAGGGTCCTGACGAGGCTTTCGCGAACGCGCTTTCTTGTCATCTGGATTAGCCCCAGTTCCGTTATCTGGGAGATGGTGCTTTTCGTGCGGTCTTTCTTCATTGCGTCCTGAAGCGCGCAGAAAACCTTCTGCCTGTTATCCATCAGCTCCATATCTATGAAATCGATGATAATTATCCCGCCCAGGTTCCTTAGCCTAATCTGGTAGGCTATCTCCTTCAGTGCCTCCAGATTAGTGCGGAGGATCGTGTCCTCAAGGTCCTGCTTGCCCACGTATTTGCCGGTATTTACATCTATTACGGACATGGCCTCAGTCTGGTCGATGACGATGTAGCCGCCGGATTTAAGCCATATCCTCCTGCCGAGGGCCCTCGCGATGTCGGCCTCTATCCCGTAGCTTTCAAACAGGGGTTCATTGCCGTCGTACAGACCTATCTTGTCCAGGAGTTTGGGGAAATAGTTCTGGACGAAATTTTTAACTTCCAGGTATTTTCTTTCGGAATCTATGACCATCTCGTCAACTCCGGAGCCCATGAGGTCGCGCACGCTCCGCAGCACCAGGTCCAGGTCGCCGTGTATGAGAGCGGGCGAGCCGGCCTTGTCGTTTTTCTTAAGCACGCTTTCCCAAAGGCTCATAAGAAAATCGAGGTCTTTTTGCAGGTCTTCCCTGCTTGCCCCTTCGCTTGCCGTCCGGACGATAAGACCGAAATTTTTTGGCCTTATCCCCTCGACTATCTCCCTCAATCTTGTGCGTTCCTGTTCGTCCTCGATCCTGCGGGAAAGCCCTATATGCTCCAGATCCGGCATCAGCACCACGTACCTGCCCGGCAGCGTCACATATGATGTAACGCGCGCCCCTTTGCTGCCCATCGGGTTCTTGGAAACCTGCACAAGTATGTCCTGTCCTTCATGCAGCAGCTCTTCTATCTGGAATTCATGCCTTTTGCTCTGCAGAAAATCGAGGCCGGAGAAGGTGTCGTCCTCGAACATAAGCGCGTAGTCTTCCACTATGTCCGTGCGGATGTCGGTCACGTAAAGGAAAGCGGCTTTTTCCAGGCCTATGTCCACAAAGGCGCTTCTCATTCCCGGCAGTATCCGGAGGACTTTTCCCTTGTAAATGTTTCCCGCCAGGCTGGCGTTTTTCCTGCGCTCCACATAGACCTCCACGACCTGCCCGCTTTCAAGCAGCGCAAGGCGTGTTTCATGCCCGGTCACGTTCACAAGTATGCTGTTAAGCGCCAAAAAAGCTCTCCGTACACATTAATTTCTATTTTTCTTGAAAATCCATGGGCGAAACGCGTTTTTTTTGGCCGCCCGCCATTCCAAAAAGCCTTTTCCTTGTCGCCTCAACCTGCGACAGGCCTGCCCCGAATATCGCGTTCAATATCTCGTCGAGACGGGCGTTAGGGCCGTCCGGGTCGTCCGTGATCCAGAGTTCCACACCTTTTTCCGTAATATCCGCGCCCTCCACCATGCGCCTGATATCCACCTGTTTCCCTTCTCTTTCCACAAAAAATTCGCTATGGTCCATGAATTTAGCGGCCCTGGCGCAGTCAACGCCTATTATCTCATAAACGTAGGAGCTTATGGAGCTTTGAAGCGATGCCGCCCTTTCAGGGAGCGCCGCGGCGGCCTCCGCTTTTATCCCCTGGGGAAGCTCTTTATTTAGAAGACCGAGCACGCTTTCGTGCTGCATGAAATACGCCAGTGTCATGTCAAAATACTCCCTTTCTCCCTTGACGCCCACCCCAAGCGGGGGGCCGAAGGAGATCTTCGGGGCCGGATGAAACCCTATAGAGTATTCCAGGGGAAGCCCTGCCCTCCTCATCGCCCGCGCTATGGCCGTCATCAGCTCCCTGTGAGAAAGAAAGCCCAGCGGATCCGATTTGGAAAACTCCACCCTTAGCTTGAAAGGGATCTTTACAAAAAAATGACTTATATCCTGGTTTGGTGTAACACCCGCATTTTCGTTTTCGAGAAAACTCTGTGCTTCGCCATTTACTTTTGCCGGACCGCAGGCAAGCCCGCAGGAGGTGCATTTCGCCCTGCAATCAGGTGTCTTTTCAATGCCCTCCACTGCTTTCCGGTACTCACTCAGCAGGAAAGCCTCCTTGATTCCGGTATCGATATTGCCCCATGGCAGGGGGCCGAAAGAATCCTCATTGCCAAGCCCGTCAGGTTTAAAGTCTCTCCTGGCATAAGTGAAAATATCTATTCCGGTCTCCTCCGCGGCGGAAAGCCATGCATCGTAGTTGAAAATATCGCTCCAGGCGTCCAGCCTTGCGCCCCGGCGGTGGGCCGCAAGCAGCAGTGGGGACAGGTCCTCGCCCCCTCTGGCGAAGACCGCCTCCAAAAGGCTGAGCCGTTCGTCATGGCCCTTCAGGTTTATCCTGCCGCCCCGGAAGGCGTTCCTTAAGAAAACCTTTTTGCTGACGAGCGAATCCATGCTCTCCTGGCCGCACCACTGGAAAGGCGTATGGGGCTTTGGCACGAAGCTGGAAACGCTTACGGTAATATTTGCGCCCCGCTTTGAATGCTTTTTTGCGGCCCTGACGGCCTTCATGGCCATTGCCGGAATGGCCTCCACGTCTTTTTCGGTTTCCGTGGGAAGACCTATCATGTAATACAGTTTCAGGTTAAGCCATCCCTCTCTGAAAAGCGTGTCGATGGCGCGCTCGTAATCTTCCTCTTCGAAATCCTTGTTTATGACCACGCGCAACCGGGCCGTTGCCGCCTCCGGGGCGATGGTAAAACCGGTCTTTCTGACCGTCTTTATTTCTTTTAATACATTCTCGTTCACTGCTTTCACTCGCAGAGACGGAAGCGAGACCGCATAATTTCTGCCCGCAAAACGCCTGTTGAATTCACGCATTAAAGGAAGAAGCCCGCTGTAATCCCCCGCGCTAAGAGAGGTGAACGAGACCTCCTCGTGCCCGGTTGCCTCAAGCGCCTGGCTGGCCAGCCTTATTACGGTCTGCGGGGTACGCTCCCTCAAGGGCCGGTAAATCATGCCTGCCTGGCAGAAGCGGCAACCCATCGTGCACCCCCTTGACACTTCTACGTTCACGCGGTCATGCACAAGCTGGGCATAAGGCACAACAGGCCTTGCCGGGTAAGGGGCGTCTTCGAGCGAAGAGATCATTCTCCGCCTTGTCTTCCCGTTGGACACAGAGGGCACATATACGCCCTCAATTCCGGAGAGCATCTTCAGGAGGGTGGATCTTTTCCCGTCACCCTGGGTTTTCCAGCTGAAGACGGTCTCAAGCATCTGGGCGACGGCCTCCTCGCCGTCTCCAATGAGGAATGCATCTATAAAGGCCGCCATCGGCGCGGGGTTCACCGCCGAAGGGCCTCCCGCTATTATAAGGGGCTGCCCGCCAGTCCTGTTTTCCCTTTCAAGCGGGAGCCCGGCCATTGAGAGCATATTCAAAACCGACGAATAGGAGAGTTCATACTGAAGACTGAACCCTATTACATCGAAGCCCGAAAGCGGCCTGCCGCTTTCAAGAGAACCCAGGGGCACAGAGTTTTGCTTCAGCCATTCTTCGAGATCGGTCCACGGGTGGAAAACCCGCTCCGCGGAGGCATATGGGAGCCGGTTTATAATGTCGTACAGCACCTTCAACCCCAAATGGGACATGCCCACCTCATAAACGTCAGGAAAGGCAAGGACCACCTTGAGGGGGGCGTCTTTCCGGATGGAGTTGAACTCTTTTCCAATATATCTGGAGGGCCTGAGAAACTGTTGAAGCCGCATTTAGTTAGAATATCAAACCGGGCCGGGATTTTGATAGTGGAGAGGACCGGATAAAAGGGATTTTTGACAAGTACGGTTTTAAATTATATCTTTAATGAAGCATCTTTCTTCGAAAAGGAGACCTTTCTTCGATGCATATTGGGATTATAGGTACAGGTTATGTGGGGCTGGTTACCGGCGCATGTTTTGCCGAGTTTGGCGTAAATGTGATTTGCGCCGACAAGGATGAGGCAAAGATAAATTCGCTTAAAGCCGGAGAAATCCCTTTTTATGAGCCTGGACTTGAGGAGATCGTAGCGAAAAATGTCAAAAAAGGTTTTTTGAATTTCACTACAAAGCTTTCTGATGCAGTGAGCCAGAGCCTGGTGGTCTTCATAGCCGTCGGCACGCCCCCGAGGGGTGACGGTTCGGCGGACCTGAGCTTTGTGGAGGAAGTGGCCAAAGAGATCGCCCTTAACTTAAACGGTTACAAAGTTATCGTCACCAAAAGCACGGTGCCCGTGGGCACAGGCAGGAAGCTTAAAAAACTGATAAGGGAAAACCTGAAAAACGGGGGCGAATTCGATGTGGCCTCCAACCCTGAGTTCCTGAGGGAAGGTGCGGCCATTGAGGATTTCATGCGCCCAAACCGTATTGTTATAGGATCTGAAAGCCCGCAGGCGGCCGCAATACTTAAAGACCTTTACAATCCGCTTTACCTGCTGGATACGCCCTTTGTGCTTACTGAAATAGAGACGGCCGAGCTGATAAAATATGCCTCGAACGCCTTCCTGGCCACAAAAATATCTTTCATAAACGAGCTTTCCAGGCTCTGCGAAAAGATCGGTGCCGATGTTGGCATCGTTGCCAAGGGCATGGGTCTGGACAAGAGGATCGGGCCAAAATTTCTGCATGCGGGCCCCGGTTTCGGCGGCTCCTGCTTCCCCAAAGACACAAGGGCCATCATAAATCTCGCACGGGAGAACGGCCTTGAGCTTAAGCTCATAGAATCCTCCGTGCTGGTAAACGAAGAGCAAAAAACACTGATGACCAGCAAGATCAAAAACGCCATGGGGCCGCTTTCCGGAAAGACGTTTGCCGTCCTTGGGCTTTCCTTCAAGCCCAACACGGACGACATGCGCGAGGCCCCCGCCATAGATATAATCTGCGAACTCATGAAGGAAGGCGCCATGATAAAGGCATTCGATCCGGCTGCCGTCGCACAGGCAAAAAAGGTGCTTCCCCCCGGGGTCGCCTACTTCACGGATCCCTACGAGGCCGCAAACGAGGCAGACGGCGTGGTCCTGCTCACCGAATGGAACGAACTCAGAAACCTGGATATGGGCAGAATACAGGGACTGCTCAACTCACCCTATTTCTTTGATTTCAGGAATATTTACGACCCCGAAAGGATGCGCGCGGCCGGTTTCAAATACTGTTCGGTCGGCAGGTGTTAGATCAAAAATACTTCTTTTTCGCCCTCAGGTATTCCTGTTCCACTTTGCTTCCGGGGTAATCGTGGGGGTACTTGTACCCCTCCCCGTGCCCAAGCTCCTGGGCGCCTCTGTAATGCGCGTCCTTCAGGTGGTCCGGGACTTCCATGGTCCTTTCTTCCGCGACATCCTTGAGGGCCTTTTCAAGCGCCATGTAGCTTGCGTTTCCTTTGGGAGCTTTTGACGCGTAGGCGACCGCAAGGGCAAGCGGTATCCTGCCCTCAGGCATTCCGGTAAATTCCACGGCGTGCAGGGCCGATACGGCAAGGACAAGGGCCTGCGGGTCTTCCAGTCCTATGTCCTCGGCGGCAAAAATTATTATCCTTCTGGCTATGAAGCGGGGGTCTTCTCCCGCATAGATCATCTTGGCCAGATAATAAATGGCGGCATCCGGGTCTGAACACCTCATGCTCTTGATGAAGGCCGATATGGTGTCGTAATGCTGGTCGCCGGCCTTGTCGTAAACCACGGCCTTTTTCTGTATTGATTCTTCCGCGGCTGCTTTGTCTATATGTATTGTGCCGTCAGG